>CAZKMO010000149.1:0-8319 GCA_964554015.1 uncultured bacterium | reverse complement strand
AAACAGAGCTGATCAATTGGTTTATCAGACTGAAAAAAATATCAAGGAATATGGTGATAAAATAGACGGACAGGTTAAAAATAAACTTGAAACGGCATTGGGCCGGGTAAAAGAAGCCCTAAAAGGATCAAATATTGAAGAAATCAAATCATCAACCGAAGATTTAGACAAGATATGGCAAGAAGCGGGATCACAGATGTATGCCCAACAGGGAGGAGCCCAGGCAGGCGATTCCAAGCAGACTGAAGCAGAAGAGAAATCAGAAGCCGGCGATGTGAAGGATGCTGACTATGAAGTAGTTGATGATGAGGATAATAAATCAAAATAATATAAAATTATATACCGGAAAGTGATAATCATCTAAGATTGGTTGGTGAAATATTCCCACCAGGATGGTAATAATAACCTGGTGGGTATTTCACTAATAAAACAACAAGTTAAAAAAGCAAGTAATCTATCGATCAATATGAACAGTTAATAAAAGAAAAGCCACAGATTGACACGGATTTACTCGAACAGATGACAAATTGTAGTTTATAAATTGTTTTATTATATCCGTGAAAATCAGTAGCAAATTAATATTTTAATGAATCAATTATTCATTAAAAGGGAACAGAATAATGATTGATCCCAATACATTCACTATAAAATCCCAGGAAGCTATTCAGCGAGCACAGAGATTAGCTACCGAAAACGGTAATCAGCAGTTGGAAGCGGAGCATCTTTTACTGGCTCTGCTTTTGGATCAGGAAGGAATTTTTTCTTCCATATTAAAAAAGTATGGTATTTCTGAGAATGAGATCAAACTGAACGTTGAAAAAGAGATCGACCGGTTTCCCAAAGTTAGTGGCGGGATCGGCCAGTCCTATATGTCCCAGGAATTAAATAATGTGTTCGAAGATGCTCAAAAGTACTCTCAGAAACTAAAGGATGAGTATATTAGCATAGAACATCTTATCCTGGCTCTTGTTTCCAGCTCCAGCAGAGTAGCAAAGATTTTAACGGAAGCAGGATTACAGGAAGATAGAATTATGCAAGTGCTGCAGGATATTCGGGGCAGTCAGCGGGTAACTGATCAGAATCCGGAAAACAGGTATCAATCTCTAAAAAGATTTACTACTGATTTAAATGAAATGGCCCGTCAGCAAAAGCTTGATCCGGTTATTGGCAGAGAGGAAGAAATACGCCGGGTGCTGCAGATACTTTCCCGGCGAACTAAAAACAATCCTGTACTTATCGGAGATCCGGGAGTGGGTAAAACCGCTATAGCAGAAGGGCTGGCTTTCCGCATCGTAATCGGGGATGTCCCGGAAAACTTGAAATCAAAGCGGATTCTTTCTCTTTCCATGGGATCCCTAGTGGCGGGAGCGAAATTCAGAGGTGAATTTGAGGATAGATTAAAAGCAGTGCTTAAGGAAATACAGGAATCAGAAGGTGAGATTATTCTCTTTATTGATGAACTCCATACCATGGTGGGGGCAGGGGCTGCCGAGGGGGCAGTGGATGCTTCCAATATGCTGAAACCTGCTCTGGCCAGAGGAGAATTACGCTGTATTGGCGCAACCACTTTGGATGAGTACCGTAAATATATTGAAAAAGATGCTGCCCTGGAAAGAAGATTTCAGCCCTTAATTATAGAAGAACCGGATGTCGAAGATACTATCTCTATATTGCGGGGACTGCAGGAACGATATGAAGTACATCATGGAGTTCGTATAAAAGACAGTGCCCTGGTTGAGGCTGCAGTACTTTCTGATCGGTATATCAGCGGCAGATTTCTTCCAGATAAAGCTATAGATTTGGTGGATGAAGCTGCCTCCATGATTCGTATTGAGATAGATTCCATGCCAGCAGAATTGGATCAGGTGGAGAGAGAATTACGACAGCTGGAAATTGAAAAACAAGCATTAAAGAAAGAAAAAGATGAAAAATCAAAGAAAAGACTGGAAAAAATAAATCAGGAATTAGCCAATTTAAATGAAGAAGCCAAACAATTGCGCAGTCACTGGCAATTGGAAAAGGATACCATAAATACAATAAGGAAATTAAAGGAAGAAATAGAAGAGGTTAAATCTCAGACATCTCAGGCGGAAAGAGATGGGGATTTTAATACTGCTGCCGAACTCAAATATGGAAGACTTCCTGAACTGGAAAAGCAATTAAATAAAACTAATGCGGAATTAATTGAAATGCAGAAATACAGAAAAATGCTCAAGGAAGAAGTGGATGAGGAAGATATTGCCGAAGTAGTTTCCCGTTGGACCGGTATCCCGGTATCAAGAATGATGGAGAGTGAAAAAGAAAAGCTGATTCACATGGAAGAACGAATTAAACAACGGGTTGTGGGGCAGGATGAAGCAGTAACTTTAGTTTCAGATACGATTCGAAGAGCTCGAGCTGGATTACAGGAAGAGAACAGGCCCATCGGATCTTTTATTTTCTTGGGGACCACCGGCGTTGGCAAGACTGAACTTGCCAGGGCCTTGGCGGAATTTTTATTTGACGATGAACATGCCATGATTCGCGTTGATATGTCCGAATATATGGAACGCCATTCTGTTTCCCGGCTTATTGGAGCACCTCCCGGTTATATTGGATATGAAGAAGGAGGCCAATTAACAGAACCGGTGAGAAGAAGGCCCTATTCCGTAATTCTTCTGGATGAAATAGAGAAAGCTCATCCTGAGGTGTATAATATTTTACTTCAGGTTCTGGATGATGGACGGTTGACTGATAATAAGGGAAGGGTGGTAAATTTCAAAAATACTATAATAATTATGACTTCCAATATTGGTGGAACTTTTATTATGGAAGAATCAAAGAACATGAATGAGTCCAACCAGCATAAAATTTTTGATAAAATCAAGCAGGAGGTTACTCGTCAGCTAAAACAATCACTGCGTCCGGAGCTGCTAAATCGTATTGATGAAATAACTGTTTTTCATCCTTTGGGGATTAAAGAAATCGAAAAAATTGTAACCTTACAATTTGAAAAAATTGCAGAGAAAATAAAAAAACAGGGAATATCTATTGAACTTTCAGAAGACGCAAAAAAATTAATTGCAAAAAACGGGTATGATCCTGCCTTTGGAGCCAGGCCAATGAAACGCACTTTACAGAGATTGGTGGTTAATCCCTTGGCAAATAATATATTGGCAAATAATTATAAAAAAGGAAGTACCATCAGGATTGTAGCGGATAAGAATTCACTTGATTTTAAATTAAAAAAATGATATCTTTCTTTTATTCTATTTCATAGGAGGAAACATGCGAAAAGTTTTTCAATTACTGATTAATATTATTTTATTATTAAATTTTTTATTTTTTGTCAATACTTGCACAAAACTACCCGATGATAAACTGATGGATAAAGCAAAAACTTTGGAAACAGAAGAAGAATTCACAGAAGCTGTAAAATATTATGATAAGCTTGTGGCAACCTACCCTGCCAGTCCTTTTTGTGCAGAAGCCTTATATAGAGCAGGACTTATTTATGACAATCCCCTAGGAGAATCATTACTCGCTATTTCGAGGCTAAAGACAGTAATTGAAAAATATCCTGAAAGTAAATATGCTCCTCAGAGTCAGTTTATGCTGGGATTTATTTATGCCAATAATTTATCTGATACCTTAAAAGCAAAACAAGAATATAATAAATTTTTAGAAAAATATCCCGATCATGAACTTGTTACATCCGTGCAATGGGAACTTAAATATTTAGGTAAGGATCTAAATGAAATACCTTTAATAAATAAATTGGAAACCAAAACAAAAGAATAAATTTTTTATTATTTATTTATAAGACACCGAATAGAATTGCTGTTTCGGTGTTTTTTTTGCCTTTAGGCATAATGCACTTTTAAAGCTACTTAAATTTCAATTTTATCATTATTGATAAAAATAATTTTCCTGGTTTTAGCTTGACAAGATTAAAAAATTTGTTTACATTTTGTTAATCATTTCTAATCATATTTATGATTTTCTGGATGAGGTAATTTCAATGGAACAAATACTAATTGTCGAGGATGATGAGGTAGTAAGAGATTATCTGGTAGAAATTTTGGCTGACTTTGGATATGAATCAGTGACAGCAATTGATGGAGATGATGGTCTGAAAAAATTTCGAGAATATGAGTTTTCTATGGTTTTAACTGATGTGAGAATGCCGATTATGGATGGTCTTTCTATGTTAAAAAAAATGCGTGCCGAAGATCCTGGTATACCAATAATTGTGATAACCGGCTATCCAACCGTGGATTCAGCAGTGGAAAGTTTGGTAGCCGGTGCTGATTATTATTTAGTAAAACCTATTAATATTGATGATCTTAAAGTTAAAATAATCAAAGCTTTTGAGAAAAGGAGAATGATTTCACATCTCTCCCAACAAAAGAAGATTAATCGTATTTTATTACTGTTAATACCTTTATGGGTGGGTTTGGGATTTTTAATTGCTTATTTCATTTTATCTAAAATGTGAAAGGTAGCAATGAACAGAAAAGCAGATCAGGTAGATCTCTTCAATGTTTCCAAAACACATGATCTTCAGTATAAAATAAGGGATTTGGATAATAAAATTCGTCAATCCCTAAAAGATAATGATTATATAAAAGCTAAAGAACTAACCGATCTTCAGGAAAAATATTTACAAGAATTAGTAAGTTTAAGTGATAACACTTAATTTACTTATTCCGGTTAACTTTGGTAGCAAATTCTCCAACAGATTTTATTAGAATAATCTAAAATTAAGTATTTAATTATTGTTTATGAACAGTATTGAAATTAAAATTCAAAAGGAACCGGGAAGTGAAGATTTGCCGCTACCAACCTATCAAACAGCAGGATCATCGGGATGTGATTTATATGCAGCTATTAATAATTCGGTAGTAATTGAACCGGGTACAGTAGCACATATATCAACTGGCATCAGAGTTGCTATTCCTTGGGGATATGAAGGACAGGTGAGACCACGAAGTGGTTTGTCTTTAAGGCATGGTATAGGAATTTTAAATTCCCCCGGTACTATTGATTCAGATTACAGAGGTATTATAGGCATAATATTATTCAATTTTAGTAAACAGCCTTTTATTATACACAGAGGGGATCGAATTGCTCAGTTAGTTATTGCCAGGTATGAAAAGGTAAAGTTTACTATTGCCGATACACTTGATAAGAGTAGTAGAAATTCCGAAGGTTTTGGTTCAACCGGTCTTAATTAATTATAAGGAATAATTATGGAAAACGAAATTAATAAGAATATTTCTAGTGATGACATCACAATAATTACCATTTCAAATCAACAAAAGGATTGGAAGAAGCAATTAAAGAAATTTGTCCATTTTCATTGGAAGCATTATGAAAATGATCCTCAGTATATTCCTCTTCTTGATTATGAATATCTTGGATTTAAATTAATTGGTATTAAAGGATTTTTTGAACCGGATAATCTTTTTTTCAAACACGCTGAAATGACTTTTTTTATGGCTATCTCAAATGATAAAATAGTAGGACGCTGTAATGCCTTCGTAAATTTTAATCATAATAAAAAATGGAATGATAAAGTCGGATTTTTCGGACAGTTTGAAACAATTAATAACCTAGATGTTGCCCAAAACTTAGTTAAGGCTTCAGAAACGTGGTTAAAAAATAAAGGAATGAACATTATCCGCGGTCCCCAGAATTTGCCCATTAATGAAGCAACTCCTGGATTATTGGTGGAAGGATTTAATTCACGTCCAGTAATGTATTATCATTATAATAAACCTTATTATGAAAATTTATTAAGAAGCTGTGGTTTTCAAGCTGTTAAAAATGTATTATCCTGGGAAGTGGCACCTCAAAAACCTATGGAAGAAAAACTTGCCAGGGTTACAAATAAAGTGTTGCAACGATATAACATTACTTCTGAAAACTGGGGTGACAGGCCCCTGGATGTTCGTAAAAAAGAGATGTATGAAATTTACAATGATGCCTGGAGTGATAATTTTAGTTTTGTTCCTTTCACCAAAGAGGAGTTTGATCGGATTATTGATGATATGTTGCTCATAATGGATAAAGATTTATTTATTTTTCTCTATGTTAAAGGAGAACCGGCTGGTTTTTTTGGAGGGGTACCAAATGTCACTGAAAAAATGAAACCTATATCATGGTGCGGGCGCTGTGAGTTACTAAGAGCTATAAAAATGTTACTTTTAAAAAACAGAACCAAAGGCTTTCGTTTAGGATACTTGGGTGTAAAGAAAAAATTTCGGGGATTGGGACTGGATGGTGTAATGCTTTTTAAACAAAAGCAATATTCGCAGAAAATAGGGTCTACCTATTGCGATATGGGGTGGGTACTGGAAGATAATTATGCTGTAAAACGGGTAGTAAATTTTATGGAAGCAATACCCTCCAAGAAATATACAATTTTTGAGAAAACAATAGATTAATAATTAAATGATTGTTTTTGTCTGAACTTGTTAGTCTTCGACTTATTCAGACTGATAAATTTATGATATATAAATGTGCCCGCCACTTAATAAGTGGCGGGCACATTTTATTATAAACAATCAGTATTCCACTCCAATACTAAACAATAATTCTCGATCAGGAAGAGGATAATCTTGCATAAGAAGGTAGTCTTCATTAAGTAGATTTTTTGCTTTAACACTGCAATCAATTTTGATTTTATGTATTTTTAAAGAATAGGAAAGGGAAGAATTTAATAGATTATATTGAGGAAGAGAATTACTGTTCATCTTATCCGAAAACTGTTTTGAAACTATTATATAATCGAAGAAGATATTTATCGATTTAATTATGCAACCGGTTGAAAAAGTAATTTTTTGTTCCGGCCTATATATAAGACTATTATTATAGTAATCGGAATCTTTGGTTTTATTTATGGCTTTTAAATAGGTATGAGTAATTTTTAAAAAGGAATCATAGTCCAGTAGTCTTAAGATGATTGTATTTTCCAATCCATAGATTTTTGCTTTACCTATATTATCTGGAGTATATTTGAAATTTTCATCCGGCTGCCATAGTATAAGATCTTTGATTTGTTTATTAAAATAAGTAGATTCTAAATTAATTTGTAAGGAACCAAGCGTATGATATAAAATACCACAATCAAAGTTTTGGGAAGTTTCGGGTTCGAGGTCGGGATTGCCCTTGGTCCAGTTATCTTCCGGCCACCAGAGATCATTAAAAGTTGGAGCCCGGAATGATTTGCCTGTATTTGCCCTGAAAGATAGGTTGGCGATGCTGCTATATCTAATTAAAATACCAAATTTGGGAGAGTATATTGAACCATAATTGGAATAATGATCATAACGAACAGCAGGAACAAATTTGATATTAAGGTTGGATAGAGGAAAATCAATTTCTCCGTGAATAAATACACCGGTATTAATACGTTCCCGGTTACCAACATCACTGCTTTCCAGATTTTCTTTTCTATATTCAAATCCAGTGTTGAGGTTTATACCTGTTATTGGATCCCATCGTAAACGTCCTTTTAAACCAGAAACTTGATTAATGTGATGACTGTGGGAGGGAGGGAAAGCATCTGGATCTTTAAAGGTGTTATTATTTGTATGTAGATAAACAGTATGATTTATTTGAATATTGGGACTGAATTGATAGGAAAAATGCAGATTAGTAAGAATATCTTTTAAATTATTTCTGGCCTTACTGGTTAAATATTGTAGTGAACCGGCCGAACCTCTTTCCGATTTGATTATTCGGTGGATTAGTCCAATAGTTGAACCATTATTTATGGTATACTCAGTTTTTACTAAAAAGTTATTTCGTGAATAATCATTATTTTCTCTAATTTCTTCGGAATCAGTATAAGGATTGTTGTATTTGAAATCACCCTTGGATTGTAGATGATTATAGGTCAGAAGATAATAAAATTTTCCGGTTTGCTGAGCCCCGAAGGCATTATATCCTCTGGTTTTAAAAGAACCGGTGGTTGTTTTAAATCCAAGTGACAGTTGATTTTTACTAACGAACTCCCTGGTAACCAGATTGATAATACCTCCAATTGCATCCGTTCCATAAAAAGCGGAATGCCCCCCTCGGATTATCTCAATTTTTTGCAGACTTTCTAGAGGTATGGAATGTAGATCAAAATTACCATTTTGAGAAGAGTTTAAGCGTTGACCATCCAGCATAACCAGGACTTGTTCACTGTTTGATCCCCGTATCGAGGGTGATTTAATTCCTGCATATCCACCATAATCACGTATATGAATACCAGTAGTATTATTAATAACCTCTACTGGAGTATTCCCACTGCTATTAACCAATTCCTGCCGGGAAAGAACCTCAGAT
>CAZKMO010000148.1:0-8352 GCA_964554015.1 uncultured bacterium | reverse complement strand
TATTCCTTTTTTGATGAGATAGAGATGGTAATTTTTTATAGTTACGTTAGGCACGACCTAAAGGCACGTGCCACACAAAATAAATATGACGGATATGGTCACCCGTCGATTAATAGATGGTTAGCGGGAGAAAGAAATTTAGCGGTCATGATTGAATTGATTTTCTTAAAGAAAAAGAGAGGATAGTGTAATGGTTAATTTTTTACTGCAATATGATCCTGTTACTCAGGCATTATTTGCCACATTATTCACCTGGGGTGTAACTGCAGCCGGTGCAGCTCTTGTGTTTATAAAAAGAGATGTTAACCAGAAACTTTTGGATTCTATGCTCGGCTTTGCAGCAGGTGTTATGATTGCTGCAAGTTTTTGGTCATTACTTGCCCCTGGCATTCAAATGGCAGAACAGTTAGAGCAAATCCCATGGTTAACTGCAACAATAGGATTTATGGGTGGTGGAATATTCATGAGGTTAATTGACAAATTCCTTCCCCATCTACATCCAGGCCTCAACGTTGATAAAAGCGAAGGGGTCAAAACTTCATGGCAACGGAGTACCCTTTTGGTTCTTGCCATTACTCTACACAATATTCCGGAAGGTCTTGCTGTCGGTGTGGCATTCGGCGCAGTGGCAGCAAATCTTCCCTCAGCTACAATTGGAGGAGCAATTGCTTTAGCAATCGGGATAGGAATTCAAAATTTTCCGGAAGGCACTGCGGTATCAATGCCACTGCGACGTGAAGGAATGAGCCAAGGGAAAAGTTTTATGATGGGCCAAGCTTCAGGTCTCGTAGAACCCATAGCTGGAGTTGTAGGGGCATATTTTGTCTTAAAAATGCAAACCATTTTACCATACGCTCTATGTTTTGCTGCGGGGGCCATGATTTTTGTCGTCGTCGAAGAATTAATTCCAGAATCTCAGAGAAAATATGAAAACATTGACATTGTTACCATGGCTACAATGTTAGGCTTTTCAGTAATGATGATTCTTGATGTGGCTCTAGGGTGAAAAATATTACAACACCGCTAACAAGGCTAATTCAGCCGACGCAAAAAGCCGCGCGGCTGATTATTAAAGTTATACAGCTAAATTTACTGAGGTTATATTTTTAATAAAACAATATGGTATTTAAGTAGTTATTGACGCAGAACCCGTGATTAATGGATTGTTAGTATCTCTATATTATGTGATAATAAATCTAAAAAAAGGAGAAAATATTATGACTATTAAAAAGAGTTTTTTCATATGCTTAATTGGTATGTTTCTTATGACAGCCGTCCTCTATGGACAAAACATTGAGAAACTTGCTAAGAAGTGTGAAGAAGGGAATACAAAAGCTTGTGAAAAGATTATTGAGATAGCTAAAACCCATAAGAAATGGGATGTACGCAAAGCAGCAGTGGAAAAGCTTAATGATCAATCTGTACTTGCTGAAATAGCCAAAAAAAGCGAGTACAATAAAGTACAAATAGCAGCGATACAAAAGCTAGACGATAAAACCCTAATCGCTGAGATAGCTAAGAAAGATAAAGACCAAGGCGTACGGCTAGCAGCAGTGGAATGTCTGGATGATCAATCAATACTATCCAATATAGCCAAGACCAATAGTTATGAGGATGTTGCGGAATCGGCCTTAGAAAAGGTTACTGATCAGCAAATAATAGCAGAAATTGTAAAACCAGTAATTTATGTACAGACTGAAGGGGATAGTCAAAAAACTTCAGTGACAGTTGTTGTAACCCAATACGATGCGATACGATCAAAAGCTCTCGGAATGCTTAAAGACGAAGATCTAATTGCTGAACTTGCAAAGATAAAACTAGGGATGGATTTTAAGGAGTATATGAAGTATGAATTGAACGGAATTCCAATTCATAACTTTCGTGACTTAGCTGTTCTGAAACTGAAAAACAAAAAACTGCTTACTGAACTAGCTGATACGACCAGTGATATCAGGGTACAAATGTTCGCAATCATCTCTTTGGCTTTAGGATCATCTGGTTGGCCTTACGGCACCTTCATACAAGGCCAAGGCTTCGATCAAGAACAAGAGCGAAGAAATATTCGTCTCGCACGGCTTGCCAATTCCAATCCTTATATTCGTAAATCCGTAGTTGAAGATATTGATAATGAGGATATTCTTGCGTTAATTGCATTAAAAGATAGAGCACAAAGTGTCCGCGAAGCTGCGAAAAAACGTTTGGAGGAGATAAAGAAAAAGTAGTAAATATTCATCGTAGGGCGTATAACCATGCGGTTGCAGTGGATGCAAAAGCGAAACAGTTTTTAGGTTTTCAGAGTTTGTTGGAATCACTTCATTTATTGAGATTTCTCTTGGCTTTAGCACGCACTGAACCGCGACGTTATATATAACATATTAAAACTATTTACCTGGAGAAAATATTATGAATTTAACAACCAGTAATCCACAAAAACGCATCTTAATTGGCCTAGTTTTTTCGGCACTCATGCTATCATCCTTTCTTTACGCGCAGGATTGGCACACAGTCACACCACCAGGTGCGCCGTCATCGCGACAGGGGCATTCAATGGTTACACTTCCTGATGGGAAGGTTTTACTACTTGGAGGGGAGGATCATCAGGGAACCTTATTTAACGATATTTATGCCTTTGCAGATAATGACTGGGAGAAATTGATCCCCACCGATAATCAACTACCCCCGACGTCCGGCCACTCCATGACAGCAATGCCCGATGACAACATTTACTTTGTATTCGGTGGGAAGACAGCCGATGGATACAGCAATGATATTTACGAGTTTAATCAAAACACAAATGATTTTATCAAACGAGAGCCACAGGGAGACAAACCTCCTGGTCGTGCCAATCATAATGCGTTTGAAAATGAGGGCGATCTGTGGATTTTTGGAGGAAGAAATGAAACCGGTCCGCTTTCAGATTGCTGGGTTTATTCATCTACACAAAATGAATGGATACGAGACGCTGACGCACCTCATCCGATAGAAAAATCATGCATGTGGAAGAAAGGTGATGCTCTGGTTTTTTATCGAGCAGGCGGAACTCAAATTTTTAATCTTGAAACCAGTTCATGGTCAACGGCCGGCACCAATACAGAATATCGTACAGCTGTGACGTCGGTACAAATTGGGAATCATATCTACTTTATAGGTGGAAATGTGACCGATGAAGGGATGGCTAAAACTTTAGCTGACACGCTTTATTCTAACGAGACAGTAGTTTTAAATACCGAGACATCTCTGCTCGATACTGCGGCTTCCCTGCCGTATGGCATCGCTAATGCCGCAGCGGCTTCGTTCCTCGATCCGGATGATAACAAAGAGAAAATACTGCTTTTCGGGGGCCGGATAAGCGATGGTTCCCTGAATACACAAACCTTTGTCTATACACCGGAGGACGAAACATCGGTTGAAGACAACCTGATTCCGGGGGATTTCCGGCTCCTGCAAAATTATCCCAACCCCTTTAATCCGACAACAGTAATATGCTACTGTGTTAAGAAAGCTTGCATGGTCACATTAAAAGTGTTAGATGTCAGAGGTCGCGAGATACAGACTTTGAAAGATTCATATCAGGCAGCGGGGTATTATCAGGTTGAGTTTACATCAGAAAATCTGCCATCGGGTCTTTATTTTTATAAAATGGAAATGGATGGTTTCCAGAGCATTAAAAAAATGGTGAAAGTCCAATAGCTTTTTGAAGAGCAACTTATAACACATATTTTGCACAAGGATCGAAACACGCAGAATATTTGCTAAATATAAAGCTTATTCAAATTACCTGTTTTTTTTGAGTAACTATCGGCGGTTCGACCTGTGAAAATCACGTTATACTTCTAAAATAAATCCTTATTTTTATAAAGGAGGGAACAGTGAAGAGAATTTTATTTATAATGTGTTTTTGTATATTCCCCAAGCTTTTATCAGGTCAAAGCATCCAAAATTTACGTGCTATTCATATGGGAGGCAATTGGGGCTCAAATGTAGATGGTACGGTGACTCATCCAGTTGAATATTTTGACTGGCTAAAAAGTATCAATGCAAATTGGGTCGGTATCTCCATTGCACTACATATTGATGACAGCATGGACAGTACGGTTTCGAGGGAGTATAGTGATGTGGGAATACCCACATTCACAGATGAAGTATTAACAAATACTATTCAGGCTCTGCAACAAAATGGATTCAATGTTTATTTAACACTTGCCTTTGAGGCACAGGAAGCAGAAAATGCCGCACACCCGGTAAGCAGATGGCAATTGGGTGATCCCAAAATGCCTAACGAAGATTCAAGAATATTATCAGAGTTTTGGCCCTGGGCTATTGATCATCCCAATCATTCCAGTTTTGTAAAAAAATTTTGGGAGACCTATACAGAACAGGCTGTCCATTTCAGTCAACTTGCACAAAATAATGGAGTCTCTCTGTTCTCTCTAGGTACTGAGACAGAACGTCTGTTCCGATCAAGACCAAGTGGCTACTGGCCAAATGACTTTAGAGAAAACTTACAAGCCATGGTTGATTCAGTTCGTGTTGTTTATCTTGGAAATTTAACATATGACATGAGTTATGATGCATTGATAGCTAATGTTTATGGCCCGGGTTCTAATTTTCTTTGGAAGGACATTGGTTTAGATGTTGTTGGTGTCAGTGCTTATTTCAAACTAACTGAAACACAACCGGTCCAAGTCATGAGTGTCGATAGTCTAGAAAAATTGTGGAATAACATTTTTACTGACTATTTAATCCCGCTTAAAAATCGTAACCCTGATTTACCTGTTCTTTTTTTAGAATTTGGATATGTCAATGCAATTGAATCACCATTTCAGCATAATTACAATGAGTTTCAACAATGGTCATTTACAGATAAAAATGAAAACTCTTTAGACGACAGCGAAGAAACTCAAGCGAATATTTATGAAGCATTTTTTAATATTCAAAATAGTCATCCCGGAATTGTTGAAGGAGCGTTTTTGTGGGGACATGATATGGCGGATGATGCCACTTGGGCATCCATATGGGGTACCATGCATCATTTTGGAATTAGGCAAAAACTAGCTGAGGAAATAGTGCGTACTCATTATTCTGTCATGTCTAATTTAAATGTTATAGATAGTATTTCTCCGTCGGGTTTTGTAGTCTCACAGAATTATCCTAATCCTTTTAATTCAACGACTACTATTAATTATTATATTGAAAATGCTGGTAATGTTCAGATAGAAGTATTTGATGTATTGGGCCAGAAAATTATAACTCTCGATAATGGATATAAAGCTGTGGGTCATCATCATACTGTTTGGAATGGTAAAAATGAAAATGGAAAAACTGTTGCAAGCGGAATTTATTTATATAGAGTAATGATTGGTAGTGTGTATGAAATAAATAAAATGTTCTTACTAAAATAAAATATAACACAAGCATGCAAGGGATTTAACCGCTGATTTATTCTGGAGATTTTGAAATTGATTGAATGTTTATTTCATTTGGGAATGTGTCCATTCGGCGGTTAAACCCATGATGCTGGCCGTTAGTGCAATAAAACTCCTTGACATTGTGACATAAAAACGCTATAATGTATTATTAATTATATTTATTTCAAGGAGAACTATCATGACTGACTTGAAAAAAAGAGCAACTATTTATTTCGATCCTGATATTCATCGTGTTTTAAAATTCAAATCCATATCCTCAAATAAATCCATATCAGAACTTGTTGATATTGCGATAAGATATGAATTGGCTGAAGATGAAGAAGACATTCGAGCATTTAAAGAAAGAGAAAAAGAATCAACAATATCATTCGAATCTGTTCTGAAGGATTTGAAGGATAATGGAAAAATATAAAATTGAATTCAAAAAAACAGCTGTAAAAGAATTAAAATCTATTCCCGATAAAGACATTAAGAAAATCATTACAAAAATAAAATTATTAGAAGAAAATCCAAGACCTAATGGATGCATAAAACTAACAGGAAAAGAACAATATAGAATTAGACAAGGAAATTATAGGATTTTATATTCTATAGAAGATGATCGGTTAATAATATTTGTAGTGAAAATTGCTCATAGGAAAAATGTCTATAAATAATTTAAATTTTTTATGAAACTTTCGCTTTAGTGTGCACTAACCTAATTTTCCACAAAGATCGAACCGCGCACCATTTTTCTAATCTTGAAGATTTATTGGAATCACTTATTCTCTTTGAAGTAACGCCTGGCGGTTCGACCTGTGAAAATTACTACTTGCTAAAAGTCAAGTAAAAAATTTAATAAAATATCTTTTTTGTTCTTTGAAATAGGATTACATCAAGTTCAAATACTATGTACCTTTCCTTTTGATTTAAACGTACCAATCCTGCTGACATTAATGAGTCAGAATTTTGGATGCATTGTCCCGATTCTTCACATCTCCCGGTCTTAAACTTACTTTCGTTTATTATGCTTTATTTTTAAATGATGACCAATTTCTCGATTCAACCCAGGGAGACCCGGGACACCGTCTCATCTGTTAGACGAAGCATTCCAAAGGTTCGGAACCTTCCAGAGATTTCAACGGACGGTCATCCGGGCCCCTGCATATAGCAGGATGTCTTCTACATCTGGCTGGATGTTTTTTTATTTTTCTTTTTGATTCATGTCAAAGAACAAATGGTGTTTATACAGTTTGTTTTATTAATTTCTTTTTGTTGTTTTTGTTTTCTTTGAACGTGTGATATTCTATTTCTAATTTCTCAAGTTCTTTAAGTTTCTCTTGATTAAAAACATAGGTTCGTTTCTCACGAATTAATGCCACGATCAATTTAAGGAGGTTTGAGGAACAGGATACAATATTCTTGGTATACTTTGACTGTTTCATCTGGCGGTTCAAGAAACGGATGCGGACTTCAGGAATATGGTTTTTGGTTTCTTCAGTCATTTTGTACAGTACAGCTCTGAGTCTGTTATTGCCAATGTGGGTGATTCTTCTATATCCCATATAGGTTCCAGATTGACAAATTCTAAGATTGGTGCCGGCAAAGGCCTCAATTTTTTTATAATGAGTATTGTTAAAGAGTTCTCTGTTTTCAGCAATGGATCTGGCTGCGGTGATATCCGAGATACCTTTGATAGAAGTGAGAATCTTGAAATAAGGTGTTTTTTAGTGAGCTCAACCAACTGTTTTAAGAGAGAATACATCTGTTGTTTCAAGAGATCGATCTGCGCAATCCACAGGTTCATGGTGATACGTTCAGCACTGTATGAGGCTTCATCCAGTGAGATACCGATACTTTTTCCAGCCACTTCTATTAGGGCTTTGAGTGTTTCTACACCATGGTGATTTCGGGAGACTTTCCTGAGAGAAATGAGTTCTTGAAAGACATTCATAGTGAGAAAATCCTGTGGTGTTATATATTTAGATAACAGATACCTGGCTGTGTCTGAATCGAGTTTCATAACAGATGAGAATTCCGGAAAGAACTGATCAACCTGAGAACGCAGCCGCTTCTTAGCAATGCTCCGACTATTTTAGGTTTGGATGGTTCACAGAAGATGAGTAAAAGCCGGAACAATGCGATCATGCTATCGGCTTCGGAAGATGAAACAGCTCAATGCATTAAAATCGCAAAAACCGATATTGATCGTCACATTTCATATGACCCGATTAATCGGCCTGAAGTTTCGAATCTGCTTTTAATGGCTTCATTGTGTACAAATGAAGATCCTCATGTACTTGCATCAGAAATTGGTGATGCCGGGGCGCTTCGCGGCTAAAATCTATGCTTACGGAAGCTTTAAATGAATACCTGCGGCCCATCCGGAAACGAAGGCAGGAATTGGAGAAAGAGCCTGATTTTATAAGACGCATACTTAAAAATGGTGCTGATCGAGCACGAGAAGTTGCACAAAAAACTTTAGTTGAGGTTAGACAAGCGATGAGAATGATTTACGAATAGTGTCTGTCGCCAATCATTCACTGGTGCCGACCCAAAAAGCCGGGCGGCACAGTTCAACCGTTACATGACTTAGAGAATAAAAATATGAAAATTAAAATTTTTACGACAGGTGGTACTATTGACAAGATTTACTTCGACCAGAAGTCAGAATATCAGGTCGGAGATCCACAAGCGATAGGGGTTTTGGAGCGTGCGAATGTTGTTTTGGACTACGAGGTTGAATCGATTATCAAAAAAGACAGTCTCGATTTCACAGATGAAGATCGAGAGCTTATAAGGCAAAAAGTGGCGTCTACTCCATCAAAAAAGGTTGTTATCACTCACGGCACGGATACAATGATTGATACAGCCAAGGTACTTAATAATATCACAGTTAAAACGATCGTGATGACTGGTTCAATGTATCCCGCCGAATTCCGAG
>CAZKMO010000147.1:0-8391 GCA_964554015.1 uncultured bacterium | reverse complement strand
AAAAAATTCGTGAGATGGGCGTTCAGGAATGGGTTAAATACGAAGAAGAGCGCTGGTGTTGTCCCAGGTGCGGTTTGCCTATGAGTTGGTATGACGCCGAATGCGTCGGATGCGGGGCACCGAGATCCAAGCGTTTGTTTCCGTTGATTGAAAAATAAAATCCAATAACTGTTTCGTCAATACTTAACTCCTGTGAATCCGAAAATAGAAGAATACGAAATAATGCAAGAAAAAAATATGGAAGCCGCTATACAGAAATTTCCCGTTCCGCAGGGGCTCCTGCCCCTTCCCTGATCGTACTGGGGCTGTGCCCCAGGATGTAGAAAAGCGACGGGTGGCCTGGATAAGAATCCAGAAATCAAACTAAACTTGTGTGGCATTGCCTTTAGGCAATGCTTTAAAAGCAATTGAGATTATTAAATTTATGAATCATAAAATAAAAACAGCCGTGTGGGTGGGCCAACGGCCTACCAATAATTAATGAAGTTTTCTGCTCTGGGAGGTGTTCTTCACCTCACAGATGAATGTCGAAGGTGAAGAACACCTTCGATAGCAATAAGACAACGCCCCGGGCTATGAAGCCCAGAGCGATCTTGGGCTGACGGGTTTTATTTTAAATATTTTTTATAATCTATTAATATACATATTTCACAGAGGGAGGTTAATGTGACTATCCGGAATATTTCCACAATCATCGGAGCAATCGCTGGGATTTGCACAACCATTGCATTTCTGCCCCAGACTTTAAAAACGATAAAATCAAAGCATACTAAAGATTTATCCTTGGGTATGTATACAATTCTATCTGCAGGTGTTCTTCTATGGTTCTTATACGGCTTGTTCCTCAAAGAATTGCCTATCATTTTTGCAAACGGAATCACGTTTGTTTTTACGGTGATAATAATTTTTCTTATTATAAAATATAAATAACATCTAACCAAGCAATGTAGAGGGGGCCAATGACCCACCAATAATTAATGTAGTTTCGTAGGGTGGGATTCATCCCGCCAAATAATCTTAATCAACTGTTTCTATAAATAGGAATTTAAACATATATTTATGTGGGTGAGAGGGTGTATAATATTATGTTAGGCGAGGTAAAAAATGAAAAATAAATATGTAATAATACTGATTTTTGTTTACTGCTTTCTGTATGGTCAGCAAACAGAACAATGGATCAATAAACTTGAAAATCCAAAGTATTCGTCTCTTGAATTAAAAGAAAACAATTTAAAAGAAAAATATTTTGAATATGACTTTTCTACTTTACTTGTTCCAAAAAGTAATTTTCTAGGTTTCATCGGAGATGAATATAGAAGGTTGAGAATATTTTTTACACGAATATCAAAAAATAATACAAAACCGGACATATATGAGATTAAAGGGATTTCACTGGTAAATGAAAATAAATGTGATTTTAAAGGGACTATTAAGATAACTCAAGTTAGGGAATATAAGAATATGCATTATGGATGTGATGATGAGTTTAAGGATGAAGGTTTTAAGGCTCAAGGTTTATTAATAGGGAATTATAAATTTAATGAAGATCATAATCAAGATCATAGCGGTACATTTGAAGGAGTAATGACTCTCTTTTGGTTTGTTGATAGATATAATATTATGCACTATGATAATTTAAAATCCCATTATTCAGATAGTTATTGCAATAATCAATATATTGGCAAATGGACCGGTTATAATAAATCAGAAAGTAAAATTTGTAATTGGGGTGAATATAGAATCCCATTTTCTGGAGATTTAGATATAGGTGCGTCATATTTCTCACCCAATCCTAAGTATTCTGATAAAGGGTGGAGTCACTTTTCAGGTATAGCGCCATAACACATGGCTGCTAAGCCATGTAGGGTGAACCAACGGTCCACCAATAAGTAACATGGGTAAGTGAATGTCGGGGGAAATCCTGACCTATGGGGCTATATAGAACAATTCAATGATTAGAGGGATAAAATGAAATCAAAAGAGCAAAAACGTTTATTGGGGTTACCAAGCTGGGGGCTATCATTATTAGTTGCAATTTCAGCGCTCATAATTTTAGTTCTTCTGGTTTATTTGTTGAGTTTAATATTTAAAAATGAGAATATAGCTGAGGGGACTGCATATGTCATTTATGATATTATAATTGCAGCTGCTTGTTTTTTTATATGCAGAAATAATCCCAAAAGTATTTGGTATGTACCCATTCTATGTAATACCATGGGAATAATCTCAGCTATTGTTGAACCAAATTTCTGGATAACTTCTTTATGGATATTAATATGCAGTGGATGGCTATTATCTGTAGGATCAGCAATTAGCGGCGCTATAATCGGACAACGTTCTTCATGAATCATTTAACAAAGCCATGTAGGGTGGGCCAATTAATTCCGTAGGGGCTCCTGCCCCTGCGGCAAACAACCTTTTACCAATATTGGTAAATTGCCATTACCTGTTTGTGGTAGATAATATATATGTTATGCAATAAAAAATAGTTGAATTTTACCATATAAATACCTATATTATGACTATAATATTAGTCAAAATATAGGAGATATTATAATGAGTAAATTTACCATTTCTAATGACATTGTCCCTGTAGCAAAATTTAAGACCAGTATATCAAAATATCTAAAATCATTAAAAGAAACTGGTCATCCCTTAATTATTACCCAAAATGGTAGTCCAGCTGGAGTATTAATAACACCAAATGAATATGATAATTTGACTTATAACAGGCAGTTTATTGAATCAATAAATCGAGGTATTAAGGATATTGAGTCAGAGGAATTCTATACAACTGATCAATTAAAGGAAAAGATAAAATCTGCCAGGGCCTTAAGGGATAAAAAATGAGGATTATTTGGTCAAAGGAATCCTTAATTAAATTAATTGAAATAGAAGATTTTATCGCTGAGGATAATATTGAAATTGCAAAAAAGTTCACAGATTTTTTAATATCGAGATCATTATTAATTGAAGATAATCCCAAAATCAGCAGAGTTGTTCCCGAATTTTCAAAACCGACTATTAGAGAATTAATAATTAAAGGATATAGGTTAGTTTATAGAATTAAAGATGATTTAATAGAAATATTAACAATATTTGAAGGACATCGTCAAATAAGAAAAAGTGAAATTTTCACGGACGAGGAATAATCGCAGAACAATTTTTTGAACTTGAGCTGCCCATCCTTACCATACCATACCACAGTGCAGCCAAGTTAAAAATGTCGTTCTACCTTAACATGACTTGCATCTTAATATTTATATACGTACATTGTACATATGAGTGACATACTATTCAAATGGGATGAAAGGAAAAATCGGGATAATCAACGAAAGCACAAGGTCTCTTTCGAGGAAGCACAAACTGTTTTTTATGATGAAAATGCTCTTCGCTATTTTGATCCTGATCACTCAGATGATGAAGATCGTTTCCTGATGTTAGGAATGAGTTTTACATTACATGTCCTTGTTGTATGTCACTGCTACAGAGAAAATGAATCTGTAATTCGGATCATTTCTGCCCGTAAAGCTAACAAACAAGAACAATCAATATATTGGAGATAAATCATGAGAAAACATTACGATTTTAGCACAATGAAGGGACAGAAGAATCCCTATATCAAACATCTTAAACAGCCCGTAACTATTCGGCTCGATAAATCTACTGTTGTCTATTTCAAGTCACTTGCAACTGAGCTTGGTATACCATACCAAAGCCTAATCAACCTTTACCTTAGGGACTGTGCTTTAAATCATAAGAGGCTTCACATTAAGTGGGCATCATAAGCGACTGGTGGGTAGGAATGTAATAGGCAAAACCATTGATTATCATATTTATGTGGATGGGAGGGTGTATAATATTATGTTATACATCTACAATTATTAACCAAAATACAATACAAAATGTTCATTGTTATAGACATATGATACAAAAAGAGGTGTTACTATGAACTTTCAAAAACCATTCATTAATTTCACATTACTTTTAATTACTTTCTTAACAGTCGATATTTATGCGCAACAACCACCGGAAGTATGGATCAGCCCTGACTTTAACGAAACCACAGCTGGTTGGGATACCACCCGATTTTCATTGATACAAGATGGAATCAATGCAGTCGCTGAAGCAGGTACGGTTCATGTGGGCGCTGGTGTTTATCATGAGAGTCTCATCATTCAAAAACAGCTGCATCTCATTGGAGAAGGCCCTGATATGACAGAAATTGACGCAGATGATTCACTATGTGTAGCTGTTATAGAGCAGGTATCGGATGCTTCAATATCGGGGATATCTTTTACAAATTCAAGTTGGGCAGGTATTCATATAAAGTACTGTAATAGGCTATACATTCAGAACAATATATGTTATAATAATCCACATGGTATCAATATTGTAGAATGCGAAAATCTCACCATTGATAATAATACTGTTTTCGAAAATTCAGTATATGGGATATGTTTTGAATCCAGTGATAGTCTCACCATTCAAAATAATACATGTTATGATAATGGTGAACACGGTATGGATATTAGTGAATGTGAAAACCTCATTATTGAGAACAATACTATTTATGGAAATTTAGTTAGAGAAATTGTGGTAACAAATTCTCACAATAATGTTATTAAAAATAATATTGTAAATAGCAATATCTGTGTTTTAATTTTAGATGCATCATGTGGAAACCTTATAGAAAACAATGAATTTTACTCTGCTGAGCATGCCAATGTATGGTTAAGTTCATGTTCAAATAACAATAGATTTGTACAGAATAAAATTTATGGTGGCCCATGTGGATTAATACGATCATATTTTAGTTCAAATAATCTCTATTCAAATAATGAAATATTAGGATATAAAGCTGGAGTGTGTGTTTCTTTAGTATATTCCCCTAACTCTGTAATACACAATAATGAGATGTCAGGATTCCATACGTGGGGAATGACAATATATCATTCGGATAGTACAGTAGTTGTTGGGAACAGAATACAGACTCCTGCAACTGAATCTGAGTGGTACCTCCAGGGGGGTATTTCATTATACGGTCAATCATGTTGTAATCTAATTATGGGGAATGAAATTTCCGATGTACCCAAGGGTATATCGTTACACCATAATTCTGATTACAATCAAATAATAAACAATAAAGTAGAAAATTCGTCGACTGGAATAATTATCAACACATCAAATAACAACACAATTTACAGAAATAATTTTATTGAAAATTCATATCAGGGATTTGATAATGGCAACAATGATTGGTCATTTAATAGTATTGGAAATTACTGGAGTGATTATGCTGATTCTACTGATTGTTGTAATGTGGACGAAGTATATCATATTTATCCGAACGGACTGGACGTATATCCTTCGGAATCACCCTTTTTTATTGAACCGGTCGTTACACCTGAATTGAAGACAGTGCCTTATTTTGAACCTGTTGACAGTGAAATTTATATAACAGAAGAGGTCAATTGGACAAATCAAAATAAAGAACTTACCTATCTCAGAATTCTGGACGGTGGTTCCTTAACCATTGAGAATTCTACAATTATTTTTTCAAATCAGTATTCAGGTGTTGGTGGCGTATACGTGAATTCAGGAACAGCGTTGAAGATAAGAGATAGTGAAATCTTCTTTAATGGCGTCGATTCGTATATTGAAACAGGTTGTGAGGTAGAAATAAAAAATACAAAATTATTTAATATTGGATCTAATTCAGGTTTTGAAATATATGCTGAAAATGCGATATTCACAGATAATATCATAGAAGATGGTATCAAAATAATATTTTCATCAAATTCTGAAATCAAGAATAACTATTTTAAAAATGTTTATATAGGTATTATCACTAATGATAACAATTCAGTTATCAGCAACAATAGAATCCTAAATGTCGTTGATCATGGCATTCTTCTTGGGGGAAGTAATAATAAAGTATATGATAATACAATTTCGGGTTGCTGGGGAAAATCACTAAGAGTGACTGGAGATCAAAATGATATTTACAGAAATAATATTGTTAGCCATTACAATTCGATAAGCATTGAAGGTGGTGATTTAATCAATAATTGGACTGAAAATGAACAAGGCAATTATTATTCAGATTATTTGGATAGGTACCCGGCAGCCAAAGAAAGTGCGTTGAATGATGATCAATGGGACCTACCATATGCAAATGGATACAACATAGATACATATCCATTAAGAATATGTTTTTATAACGACACAGTTATAAATATTCCTGATCAGCCTTTACTTATCGAACCTGACAGTAATGCTTCAATTAATTCAAGGGGTACCACATTTAAATGGCTCAAAGATACAAAAGCTGAAACTTATCGTATTCAAATCTCAGAAGATTCAACATTTTCCCTACCCATAGTAAACAAAGGAAACATTTATGATACAACCTATTGTTGTCTGTTAGATACCAACAAAACCTTTTACTGGCGTGTTATATCAGTAAATGATGGTGGGCATAGTCATTGGTCTAATATTTGGAAATTCAATACACAATCTGCTACTGGAATTCAAATACAGGCTAATAATAATCTTCCCCAAAAATTTACTCTATATCAAAATTATCCCAACCCATTTAATCCATCCACGACCATTACATTTGATTTACCTCGACAGAGTGAAGTCACAATTAAAGTTTTTGATTTATTGGGTAATGAGGTTGAAACTATCATATCAAAAAAGTATTCAGCAGGAAGGCATAAGTTAGAATGGAATGCCCGTAACTATTCAAGTGGAATATATCTATACAAATTAACAGCAGATAACTATATTGGAATTAAAAAATTTATATTATTGAAGTAAATAAAAATGCATAACCAAATTTTGCACAAGGATCGAACCGCGTACGATCTTTTTCTAATCCATAAAGTTTAGTAGAATCACTTGTATTCTTTGAAATAACAATAATGTAAGTTGGGCCAACGGCCCACCAATAAGTAACGAGGAATTTGTTGAGTTAAAAAAAATGCTGGGCGCAGAAAAATGGGGACTTAGCCCCCATATAATAACCGCACCAGGGTAGAACCCTAGTGCGATCAAGGGTTATGTTAAATTCAGTTGGTGAATAATAAATGGTGGGCCGTTGGCCCACCCTACTACTACACAACTATAAAAGGATAATAACTATGAAAAACTTTCGATCGCCTCGGGTATCTTACCCGAGGCACATAATCTGTGGGCTTCACAACCCGCAAAATAACATGGTAAAAAATTGAATGATCATAGTATTATTAAGATTACTAAATTGGATAGTGTATATACATATGGGGCAGAAGCCCCATAAGACAACGCCCCGGGCTATGAAGCCCAGGGCGATCTAAAAGAATTCACCTGACAAAAAATAGTTGCACCATTTTTTACAGGTGATTCTAAACGTTATTTATCGAAAATGCAAATTATTAAAAGGGGGTACAAAGTGATTATGAAAAATCAAACAATTATAATTTTATTGATTCTTATTGGCACTTTTTATTTGTCTGCCCACCAGGATAGCCCTACCAAAAATGTTGATGGCGTTGTCAATATCCCAAGTGGTCATTTAAATATCAGACGAGGACCAGATCTCACAGAACCTGTGATTGCTAAAGCCTATAAAGGGGATATTGTTAAAATTTTTGAAAAGCAAGGGGAATGGTATAAAATCCGAATGATAGGTAAAGAAGTAGGATATGCGTATCATACGTATATTGAAATTTTAAAGCCTATATCATCAGATACTTCTTCAGAGGCAATAAAAACTGCACAAATAATAATTCCAAATAATTCTTTTGAAAAAGATTTTACTGGAAACGAACAAGATTGGCACATTGAAGGTCATGTAAATATGGACGTGTCTGCTCAAAGGAATGTTGACTATGCTAATTCGGGGAATCATTCCCTTCATATTAGCGCACCTCAGAATGAAAAAATAGCTTGGGTAAGAACTATACCATTTTCTGACAAATTTGATTATACAATACAAGTATCTTATATGACAACAGACAGTGCATCTGCAAAGTTTGGTGTATCATTTTTTAATAATCTAGGAAATCTTAGCTATTCTCTTAGCACTATTATAGCTAATCCACCGGAAAAAAATAAATGGAATGTAGAGCAGTTGATTTTCACTTCTGATATGATCCCACAATTTACACAAAGCATGAAATTATTTTTGTCATTTAAACAATCTCCGACATCCTCAAATAATGTTAATATTTTTTACGATGATCTTATTATGTTGAGAAAACGATCTAATTTATCCTACAATAAGAACGACAGATTTATTAATCCTCCTGGTGCAAAAGTTGAACGTGCATTTGTATCTTCTGAAAAAATACATCATAGTATCCCTTCTTGGCAAGAATCTTGGAATGTACTTATGAAAACCAA
>CAZKMO010000146.1:0-8563 GCA_964554015.1 uncultured bacterium | reverse complement strand
CCGGCCAACAGGATATCGGTGGCCCTGATAATTCCATCCACGGTAGACTGTCCGGTTCCATACCTATTATCAAAAAGATTTTTGGTTTTAGCATCATTGACTGCAATGACCGGGATCTTCAAGGCTCCATCTTTTTCCATAGCCCGTAGACGGATAACCCCGGTTGTTGTCTCCTCCATACTTCCTATAATTTCCTTTGCTTGATCTGTATATTCAAAATGAATGGTAGAAACAAGATCAGCCCCGTCATCCATGGTTACTACCGGTTTATGCTCTATGGCAGCTCTAATGTGTTTATAGTAGGTTTCTTTATCCTCACCGCAAATGGCCTGCACATTTATTCCATAATCATTAACCAGGGAAGCCGCCACATCATCCTGAGTAGAAAGAGGGTTGGAAGCAACCAGCATAACCTCTGCGCCGCCTGCTTTAAGGGTTCTGACCAGATTTGCTGTTTCTGCAGTGACATGTAGACAGCAAGACATATTTTTCCCTTTTAAGGACTTTGCTTTATCGAATCTATCTCTTATCTGTTTTAGTACCGGCATATTTTGATCAGCCCATTCAATACGTCTTTTTCCCCCGGTTGCCAAACTACTATCCTTTATATCATGATTCATATCAAATCCTCCCCCCATTTATGCTTTTAACAATTCGTCAATACGATTGGTTTTCTCCCATAGAAAATCCGATTCATCACGTCCGAAATGTCCGAAAACAGCAGTTTTTTGATATTTTGGCTTGCGCAGATCAAGGGCTTCAATTATACCGGTAGGGCTCAAATCAAAAACCTTATTTACTTTTTCCCGAAGTTCCTCATCGGATACTTTACCGGTACCAAAGGAATTTACATTTATGGAGATGGGTTCCCTTACCCCAATTGCATAAGCTAATTGTATTTCACATTCCTGGGCAAGACCTGCTGCCACAATATTTTTTGCCACCCAGCGGGCCGCATAGGAGGCAGAACGATCGACTTTGGTGGGATCTTTACCGGAAAATGCTCCTCCCCCGTGACTCCCATACCCACCATAGGTATCAACAATGATTTTTCTTCCGGTCAGGCCGGTATCACCATGTGGGCCTCCGCGAACAAATCTACCGGTTGGATTTATGAAATATTTGACATTATCCTCATTTAATAATTTTTTTGGAATGACCGGTTTAATCACCTGTTCAATAATATTTTTTCGTATAGTATCCATGGATGGTTCAGGATCGTGCTGAGCTGCTATCACTACAGAAATAACCTCAACTGGTATATTATCCACATATTTTATGGAAACTTCACTTTTTCCATCCGGTCGTAAGTAGGGAATAATGCCTTCCCTTCTTACTTTGGATAATCTCCTGGTCAATTGATGGGCAAGAGTAATGGGAAGCGGCATCAGTTCCTTGGTTTCATCGATCGCATATCCAAACATCAAACCTTGATCTCCGGCACCAAGTTTGTTCACTCCCCGGGCAATATCAGGTGACTGTTCCTGAATAGTATTCAATATGGCACAACTTTCATAATCAAAACCAAAATGTGGATTGGTATATCCAATATCATGAACAATTTTACGTATTAAGGCAGGCACATCAACATAGGTTTCAGTGGTTATCTCTCCTCCCACTAATACCATACCGGTAGTGACAAAGGTTTCACACGCTACCCTACTGTTAGGATCATCCTTGAGAGCTGCATCCAGAATAGCATCAGAAATCTGATCACACATTTTATCCGGATGACCTTCAGTTACAGATTCGGATGAAAAAAATTTTATTCCCATTTATAACTCCTTTCAACTTAATTTTTGTTTTAATAAATTGATCTTCTTGATTTCAGTAGGATCGACACCATACAGAATAGCTAAATAATAACTTACCAGATCTCCCATCAATACCAGATACATCAATCTGCTAAAAAGTGAAAATCCTTCAGCCTGAATATCAATACTATCAATCCCGGTATCATTAAGCAAAGATTTTGTTATATCCATACGATAACGATTTCTTTCCAAGTCATCTTCTGCTCTCAAAAAAACAGCACAGAGGTTGGGAAAAAAATGTTTGGTATGGGGAAGAACTTCCCATCCTACAATTTCATTATGATTCATTTCAGAAAAAAATTGAGAAAAGGCATGGGTCTTGCTATTTTCATTAAACTGAGTTTTCCAGCGAAGTGCAACTGCTCCACAAGTATCAACAGAACCATAAATAAGGGGTATTTTCCCTTTGATTTTACCGGCTATGGTTAAGGGTAGATTTTTATCTGAAGAAAGATCTTTCCAATCATTTAATATATCTTTTAAAAATTGGATGGTTTTATCTATTTCATGGTGAGATAACGTTTTACATCCCAGACTTTTTAATAAAGAAATCATGATTCCCAAACTATATCCCAAGGCTGCCCTGGGCTGGTAGCCTTTGACCATTTTATAAATTGGATAATGATGTTTCTGACCTAAGGATTCAACCCGGCCGCCTGAGGTTATACAGATGATATAACATTTTTTTTCGATTGCTTTTCTCAATGCTGATAAAGTCTCTTCTGTGTTTCCGGAATAACTGGAAGCAATAAAAAGAGTATTGGAATCGGCAAAATCAGGGATGGTATAACTTCGGTTGACTTTAAAGGGAATGGGGATCTCTTTTACTATGGCTTTTATCAAATCACCGGCAATTGCAGAGCCCCCCATACCACTGAATATTAGGGAATGAAAATCTGATATATCCAGCGAGAATGAGCCTTCACTGCCAATCTTCCATCCCTCCCCTAATTGTTGGGGGAATTCATTGATATTGGCCAACATTCCGCTTTTATCAATTTTTTTTAAGTTATTCGCATCAATCATATTATTAATCCTCATTGCACTTACCTTCCAAGAACTTCTTAAGTTCATTGAAAGCGGATTTCTCATCTTTTCCCTTTACTCTTAACACAATTTTACTGCCCTTTTCAGCAGCCAGCATTAAGAGTCCCATTATACTTTTACCATTTACTTCCAGGCCTTCCTTACCCACTACCACATCGGATTCATACTGCGAAGCGATCTCCACAAAAACTGCTGATGGCCTGGCATGGAGTCCCATTGTGTTTGTAATTACCAATATTTCTTCGATCATCTATTACCTCTTAAAATTATTAATATACTAAATATTTATTAATAATCCAAAAAGGTGATTATGAATTTCTTTCCTTGATTTTCAACACTACATTTTCCAATTGATCTCTCGTATCCGAGCTTCTAAAGTAAGCTAAATTGTCTAAAGCATTTCTAATCAAGGCATCTATTGCTGTCTTCGCTGCTGAGATAGTCCCAGCTGAAACAAATAATTCCCTAATTTCCTGAATATCAGACTTAACCACTTTCTTTTTCTTCCACAAAGCATTGAATTTTCCCCTGTTCTGGGGATTAGAATTTTTTTGAAAATGAATCGTTAAGTAAGTTTTCTTTTTAGCTATAATATCACTGCCCACAGGTTTTCCTGCAATATCTTGGCGGGACATTACATCTAAAAGGTCATCCTGGATTTGAAAAGCCTTGCCCAGGGAAAAAGAAAATTGTTTTAATTTATCCAATTCACCTGCCCTAGCCTTACCAATCATCCCCCCAATCAAACAAGAAACCTCCATTAATTTGGCAGTTTTACGTCCAATCATATCCTCATACTGTTCCAGAGAAACATTATCGGATTTTTCAAACTCCTTATCCAGAGCCTGACCTTCGCATAAAACCAAAAGACCATCCGTAAAACATTCCATAATATCTTTGATTCTATCACTTTTTGTTTTTAAAAGAGTTTGATAGGCGACCGTGACCAAACCGTCTCCCGCTAATATGGCAGTGGAATCATCCCATTTCCTATGCACTGTCTTCATACCTCTGCGAAGATCATCCTTGTCCATAATATCATCATGAACCAAAGTGAAGGTATGGAGTAACTCGATAGCTGCCGCCGCTTTAAGAGAGTCTTTAATCCTACCGCCGACCACACTGCAGCTGAGCATCAACAAAACCGGTCGGATTCTTTTACCCCCAGCTTCAAGTAAATAATACATGGGTACATAAAGAGAAGTTGGCTTCCGATGTAATAAGATGTTTTCAATTATTTTATCTACTTCTTTTATATACTTTTTAATAGCTTCACTGAACAATATACAATACTCCTTTACGTCTGACAGCCTGTATATTACTACTTCCAGTAAGAAACAGGGAAAGGGTTAATTCTTCTTTCCATTGACGTATCATTTTTACTACTCCTTTAATTCCCTTTTTATTCAACTTTCTTAATACGGGTAAAGCAGCACTACAGCACACTGCCCCTAAGGCTAAAGTTTTTGCCATATCAATTCCGTTGGTCAATCCTCCAGAAGCAATAATCTTTATCCCCCTAACCTTGCTTACCATAGTAATACTTTTTGCTGTCGGTATTCCCCAATCCCAAAACTGCAGAGGAAAATTTCTTTTATTTCTGAGAGATTCAACTCCAGCCCAGGAGGTTCCGCCTGCCCCGGCAATATTAATATATGATACTCCCACATTTGCCAGTTGTTGAGCTACCTGAGTAGATATTCCACATCCGACCTCTTTAGCTATTATGGGAATAGGGAAGGAATTAACCAGCCTCTTAATTCCTGCTAAAATTCCTTTAAAATTAAATTCACCCTCAGTTTGCAGTACTTCCTGCAAAGGATTAATATGAACACTGAAAGCATCAGCCTGGACAATATCCATCAGTTTTTTTAATACATCAATATTATGATATTGAACCGTCTGCAGGGCTCCTATATTACCAATTACTAAGGAATGCGGTGCAATTTCTCTAATAATTCGATAGGAATCGATATATTCATCACCTTTCAACAAGCTTCTCTGACTTCCGACTTCCAAACCAATATCTTCACTTTCACAAACGTGGGCTAGAGATTTATTTATCTTAACCGCACCTTTCCATCCTCCGGTAAGAGAACCAATAAAAAAAGGAAAAGAAAGTTTTTTCCCAAATAAGGTTATAGACGTATCGATATCCTTTAAATTTATTTCTGGGAGGGCACAGTGGATAAAATCATATTTTTCTAAACCAGTGGTTTTCTTTTTAAACCGTACATCTTCCTTCAAACAAATTTTAATATGCTCTTTTTTTCGGGATGCAATACTCATTAAATAATTTTTCCTGGAATCTGGAATAGTTATACATTACAGTTATAAATTCAGGTAAGTATAGTAAATGAAAATAGAAGTTAGAAAATATTCTTTCGCATTACCAATAATAGTACAATCAAACTCAAGCTAAAGTTCAAAAATCTAACTTCTATCTTCTAATTTCTAAAAACTAAATGTGTTTACTCCCTGATGATAATAATGTAGCCTACCCAAAATGTTTTTTTTCAACCAATGAAAACAATAATTCTACTTAATTATCATCATCTTTCTTATCTGCTGAAAATTCTTACTCTGTAAGCGATAAAAATATATTCCGCTGGCCAGTCGAGAACCATCAAAATCAACCGTATGAAAACCAGCTCCCTTCTCTTCTTCAACCAGCTTCATTACTTCTCTTCCTTTAATATCATAAACAATCAGTTTAACCTGGCCTGATTCCGGAAGACCGTATTTTATGGTGGTAATGGGATTAAAGGGGTTTGGATAGTTCTGAGACAGGCTGTATTCATCGGGAATAGAGGATAATAATTGCTTTTCTTCAATAGTTGTAGATATTCCTAAATAGGAATGCACTAAATAGTTATAGGGATTCTCTTCTGAGTCAACATATCTCAACCATTTCCCATGATCTTGAGAATAGGTAAAACTGTGATAATCTCCATTATCAGGTTCGACACTGATCATGACCGCGGGGGCATCAGAATTAGTTACTTTAAACCAGACAATAAAATCTAAACTTGCATCTACTTCATAAGAAGTTAAATCAACTCCGACCCAATTTTCATAAGGAACAGGGTAAGGATAAGGTGATTCAGAAAAACATTGCACGGTCATGGGAGGAACTAATTCTTGGCCAATAAAACTAGATCCATAAACAGCATATCTACTAACTCCCATGGTGATGGTACCTGCTCTTCTGAAAGCTACTCTTACACTATCAAGAGTAGTACCAGCCAGTCCATCAAAGATAACAGCAATAGTATCACCTACAGATAATTGTAAATAACCTTCCGGCTCTCCGTCATCATAAGCTATTTGCTGAGCTTGTTGTGGTACTTCCCCTGATGCTGTATAGTTATATTTTACCTCTGAATTTCTTTTTTTATTAATTACCACAAAAGTAACTTCCGAATAAGTAGTGCCATAATCGGGAACAGTATATTCAGTATTTAGGGGAACATCCTCTACAACTGTACTCCCTATTTTTAAAGCCTTAATAACTACAGAATCTGATAAGGTATTAAAGGTAATGGATAAGTTCTTGCCTCCTAAAAAACGAATATACTGGGCTGCTAAATTTTGGACAGTATCCTGGGTAGTTGAAACATTGGGATTTACATAGGTTTTTTTGGGGACAACCACAGAAAGAGGAGAATAATCATATCCATAGGCATTATCCACGTTTTTATCGTTAAGATAATTGGCAATACACCAGTCTTCAAATATATCCCTAAATCGCCTGGAAGTGGAAGGAGTATAAGATTTCAAAGCTTCATTTATCCCCTGTATACCTTGTTCGGTCTCTGCCACCAGTTTACGTAAATAATTATTGGGGAACTGCTCCTTCAAATAAACTGTCCAGCGGGCTGCCCGGGCATAATCTTGAAAGACATCCGTACTGCTGCTCATGGCCCATTCGAAAAGATATCGGTTAGGATTACTTATGAAATCGCTTTGGGAATATATGGGAAAGCCGCACACTACTTCAGCTACCGTAGCGCATCCTTCATCTATAAAGGTCATCTCAAATTGATCTTTTCCCCAATGGATCATATGTTGAAATTCATGAGCAGTAGTACTTAATGCTCCTGATAATCCATCGTTGTCATTCAGGTCAGTTGGATCCGAATCAATATAGTATATTTCTGCTTCATTGCTTCTCCGCCCGGTAAAGGTTAAATCAGGATATTGATTTATGGAAAAGAAATATCCTCCCACCCATCCACTCCCCGGGGCAAAGGCATCCTGAATATCCAGTACTAAAATAACTATCTTGGGATCGCTATCATAATCAGGAGGTGTTCCAAAGGTTTCCACATCTGTTTCATAAATTCCTTTATTGGGATCTTGAGGAGTCTGGGAATCAAAATATTTCTTTAGGGAATCAACCGCTGCCTGATTAACTCTGCCGTTTCCGCCATTTAGCCATTGTGAATCCTGTACAAACACATAACAATGTTCCCCTACCGCTCTACAGGTTGATTCTACCTCATATTCAGTACTTGTACTCATATTTGTTGCCCACCAGGTATGAGTATCACCAATGTTAAAATTCCAGCCAGTGGGTTTAGCCCTTCTCAGTTTTTCCAGAATTTCAGGATGTTTTCTAACATATTCGGTTATTTTCTTTTCTTGCTCGTATAAAACCATTGATCCTGGTATGGCTCCTAATTTTCTATTTACTTGCATACTTTCCTTAACCAATTCTGCTTTATTAATACTAATATTTCTACTCTGCGCATTCACTAACACCACAAAAGTAAAAATAAAAATCAACACCACTGCTAAAAATAATAAGTTCTTTTTCATTATTTATACTCCTTATTTATCACTTTAAATTTTTTTACCTTAACAAATTTACCAGCTTCATTGGAATCAATACTTACATAGTAAATTACCACTGCTTTCCCCTGTAATTCCCAGAGTTGCTCTTTCATATTCTTTTCATATTGAAGATAATAAACATTTCCTTTTCTATCTTTCAAGGCAAGCCGAGTAAAAGGCTCATTTCCGGTTATATAAATCTTTCCTTTAAGTTTTTCATCTTTACCGGAAGACTGAAAAAAGGAACAATTAATCATAACCAGTAAAAATAAAGATATTAAAATTCTCTTACCAAGCATGGTTAATCTCATAATTAATTTTCATTGCCTTAAATTATATATTTATTGGGTAAAAGGCAAGAAAAGATTAACTGTATAAATAATAATTAAAATCCTAATAATGATAACGGATGCCAAAAAGGAAGCTTTTATACAGTATTCTTAAAATCTACTCCACCCTTTTCATTATTACTAAAGTGACATCATCATTCCAATTCTTCTGATTCCCAAACTCAAATACTTCTTTAAAAATCAGTTGTACTAATTCCTTTGCCATTTTATCCTGATTCTTAATCACTGTCTGCTGCAGTCTTTGTATTCCATACTGTTCTCCTGATTCTCCTTCTCGTTCAATCAAACCATCAGTATATAAAACCAGAATGGATTTTTTTTCTAAAAGCAAAAAATCTCGCTGCAATTCTATCTCTGGCATAAATCCCAAGGTAATGCCAGTTGCTTCCAGATTATTAACCATGTCCCCGCAGACGACAAAAGGGGGTGGATGCCCTGCATTTATATAAAAAAGGTGATTTCCATTCTCAATTTCTCCCACAAAAAGTGATACAAAATTTGTGGCATAGGTACTTT
>CAZKMO010000145.1:0-8783 GCA_964554015.1 uncultured bacterium | reverse complement strand
TTCAGGACGGAAAGATTATAACCTCAGCCGGAGTGTCTGCCGGAATCGATATGGCCTTGTACTTGGTGAGTAAATTAGCCGGAGATCAGACCGCTAAAATGATACAACTTGCTATCGAATATGATCCCCAGCCGCCTTTTGATTGTGGCTCACCTGCAAAAGCACCGAAAGAAATAATTGATAATTTGAAAAAATAAAAAAAAATTCAGGTACAACTCATCTATTGTTGATTAATATGGAATATAAATTCGAGAGCACAAGTAACCTTTTAAATGTTTAGCCGTATATGTTATTATTCAGTGAAATCAAAATAGTGATATGAGTTTATTATTGATTAACTCTGAGATCTTTAACAGATTATGAGAACTACCTTCTAACAGTCATGGCACATTGTTGGTTAACATCTTAATGCAAATTTATTATAAGGAATAACACAAATGGCTAAACATCTATTAATTATTCTTATCAAATCTTTTAATAATATGAGTATAATTATTTTACTATCAGGTTTACTGATGGTGTATCAATTTACTTACGGGCAAAAGTATAACTACGAAATTCCCCAACAGCTGGACGGCTGGCAAACAGAAAGTATATACAATACCAATATCAAAACTGATCCTCTATTTTCCTTAATCAACAGAATACAGGACGGCACTTTTGGTAAAGTGCATAGCATTTTACTAATTAAAGATGGCAAGCTTGTGTTTGAGAAGTATTTTGGAGGACACGAATGGTCCTATTTTACCCATGATTTAAACGGAGTGTATATTGATTTTGATATCAACAGCCTGCATACTTTGCATTCAGTTACCAAGGCACTAACTTCCCTACTCGTGGGCATCGCCATTGACAAAGGATTTATTAAAAATGAAAATGAGACGGTATTTTCATATTTTCCCGAATATAAAGAATTAAGTGACAGCATAAAGGAAAAAATCACTATTAAGCATTTGCTGACATTTACTTCGGGCTTGCAATGGAATGAACTGGATGAGCCCCTGGTGGGTAATCCTAATAATGATTTAGTAAAACTAATGGGGAAAGTGGTGGGTGTGCCTGACAGTTTGAGAATTGATAATAAAATTGGTTTTGTACTATCCAAGCCTCAAATAGCTGAGCCTGGAACCAAATGGTATTATAGTGCTGGTGACTTACTGATTTTAAGCCAAATATTAAAAAAAGCAACCGGGATACGTATGGATTATTTTGCCGAAAAGTATCTTTTCAAACCTTTAGATATAAGAAAATATGATATGGAACTGATTGACAAGGATTTAATTAATCCCTGGGGAATGCTCAGGTTGAGGCCAAGAGATTTAGCCAAAATCGGATATTTGTTTATCAATAAAGGACAATGGGAGGACAGACAAATTGTTTCTCCTGATTGGCTGCAGAAATCTGCGGATAAACATATGGATGTGCCATTTATTACAGAAGAGTGGGGTAAATTAAGTTATGGATATCAATGGTTCTTAAGAGAAACTATTATAAATAATAAGAAGGTAAATTATTTTTTCCGGCCCGGAATGGGCGGAAATTGTGTGGTGGTATTTCCTGATTATAAATCAGTATTTGTTATGACCGCGGGATTTTGGCCCTCTGACGGCCCGATTAATAAAATTATAGATAATTACCTATTACCAGCAATAAGGACTGATAATAAATAAAAACCTTGCCTAATATCAACCATAGTCAAGGAGCTACTATTTTAAAGTCTTATAACCCTCTCCCTTGTTTTTGTATTAAAATAAATTATCACTTACTTCCCTGCCGGCTTTATGGGTAACTGTTGGACAAAATGCTTAATACCAGATGGAACCTAAAAGAAGAATAGAAAAAAAGAGTTCAAGGACAGCTGCTTACACCTGCATGTGCAGAGCCTCCTCTTATTTAGAGAAAAATGCTCATTTTAAATCCGGTGATTATATTGCAGTAAAACTACTGCCCAAATGTATAAAAATTCTCCTAAAAAGTAATATTCTCAATTTAAAAGGAAGGCTATCCCCCAAGGGTATCTACCCCTATGTAATTGCCCGGACAAAATATATTGACCATCTTTTCACCAAAGCAATAAGAAACGGTTTTGAACAGGTCCTGATCCTGGGTGCCGGATTTGATTCCAGGGCAATCAGATTATTAGGATTTAATGATCATATTAACGTGTATGAAATAGATACTGACTTCATGATTAAAGCTAAATTAAAGCAATATAAAAAAAGAAAAATTTCCCAGCCTGAAAACAACATTTTTATACCAATTGACTTTAATAAGGAAGTTTTAAGTACTAAATTAAATGAAAACGGATTTAAGGGAAACAAAAAAACTTTATTCATACTTGAAGGCCTAATTATGTACTTAAGCAAAGAAGAAGTAAAGGAAATTTTAAAATTAATCTATGATTATTCTTCTTCCGGGAGTCTGGTGGTATTTGATTATGTGTATGCGTCTGTCTTAAGACGGGAAAAAAAATATTATGGGGAAAAAGCTATTTATAGAAGGGTAAAAAAAGATAAGGAGCAATGGATATTTGGCATTGAAGAAGGGAAAATAGGTGATTTTCTCCAAGACCACAAATTAAGCCTGGTGGAACATCTTGATTCTATTGCACTTGAGAAGAAATATTTTATAGATGAATCCGGAACCATAAAAACAAAAATAAATGGCACTCATTGCCTGGTATTAGCAAAAAAAAATAATAACTAGGGCATTTTTTCAACTCCTTCCCATGCTTCAACTCGTTCCCACTGTCTCCGTGGGAATGAGAAAATAAAATGCCCAAGGCGAAGAACATTTTCAGTAACCATAAGTATATTTAAAATAATTCGAGATTTAAACCGTTTATTTATATAGATACAGCATATTAGGGATGTACTTCCCAGATTCAGAAATAACAGTATATCTACAAAAAGCAAAGGAGTGAAGAAAATGAAGAAATATACCATTTTCTTACTGTTTCTTATAGTAATGCAGGTTTCCTGCCAGAAAAAATCAACAACTGAACCGAATGGAGACAATCTTCCGGACGGCACCACCGATCCTGATCTCGAAGTCACTATTTACGATGAGGATAAAGCATATGAGGGCACCACCCTGTTAACAGATAAACACACCGGAAGCCCTCGCCTGATCGAAGTGAATATGCAGGGTGAGATAGTCTGGGAATACGAACCCCAGGAAGAGGTGGTAAATATAGGCGCTGAAGTCGAAATGCTGGCCAACGGGAATATTTTGTTCACCCTTACTCAGAGCGGCATATACGAGATTGATCGCAGTGGAAATACAGTATGGTCACATAAAGATCCCAAAGTAAGCCATGATGCCGACAGGTTAGAAAACGGAAACACCATCTATGTGTTTGGGGCCTATGACCAGAAATCCGAGGCCCAGGTTAAGGAGGTAAATCCCCAGGGAGACCTTGTCTGGGTCTGGTATGCCAAAGATCATTTCAATTACTCACCCTATAATGAGATACAGGACGGAGGGTGGACCCACATCAATGCTGTCACCCGCAGGGACAATGGCAATACCCTGATCAGTATAAGGAATTTCGATATGATCATTGAAGTGGATACAAGTGGAAATGTGGTGAAAAAAATAGAGGAGGTGGCTTTTTCCCCTCATGATCCCTTGATTCTTGACAATGGGAATATTCTGGTGATCTCCCAGGAATCACAAACCAACCAAAAACACCGGGCTATTGAAATTGACTATGAAACCGAGGATATTCTCTGGGAATATAGCTTTAATAACCCCTTGGATTGGCCGACCCGGGACTGCAACCTACTGCCCAATGGAAACATTCTGATAACCACCGCTTCCAGAATTGTGGAAGTAACGCGCAACACCAAAGAAATAGTCTGGGAATTTGGTTTAAAAGATCCAAGTGTGCTGGGAGACTTAGGAAGCCACGCCAACCTGGGTTTTTATAAAGCGGAAAGATTGAGTGATTAAGGTTAAATTTACTTTTTCTCAGTTCCGCAGAGGCTCTGCCTCTGCGAAAAACAGTAAGTATAATCCATCACATCTTTGGGATTTATTTTTAATTAAAAAATGAGAGTGACTGTGTGAAGTTGTGGGTGGAGATAGTGATAGCTAAAATAAGAAATACAAAAGAAAAAGTATAGAAAATACCTTATAGATAAGTAAAATCATTAGGACTAATCAATCGGATTGCGAAATAAATTGTACAATATTAGGCAAAATATTCTAATCTTTTCAGTACATAATTTATCCAATAATAGGCAATTAGTTTTGTAGTATTTGGAAGATAATATTATGTTAGGTCGGAGTGAATATGAAAATAGAAGAACTTAGAGAAGCCTATGTGAACCGAATTGATGAATTGCGAAAGCGAATTGAAAAACCAAATAGGCTTGTCGCAGATAAAGATAGAACAACCGTTGATGGAGTATTTACAGGAACTCTCAACATTGTTACTGCACTCTTCGGCTCTGGAGCACCTCAAATAAAAGCTCTTATGGAAATGCACAAACTTTCAAATACAAGAGGTTACAACACTGATTGGCTTATCTCTTCCTTTGGCCAATCGCTTATGGGAGTGTGAACAACAATAGAGAAGAAATTGAAGCTGGGCTCATTACAAGTATCGCATCAGAGGCGGCTGGTGAGGTTATAGGCGATTTGGTTGCATTGGGCGAAAAACAATTAAAGGATGGATATAAAGATGTTGCAGCAGTTCTTATGTCTGTTGCATTAGAGGATGCTTTAAAACGGAAGGCACAGGAACTCGGTGTTAACGTCGAAAACAAGAGTCTTGATGCCGTTATCAATTCATTGAAATCTAAGTCATTTTTTAAGGGTGCTCAGGCTCCTATAGTATCCTCATACGTTAAACTCAGAAATGCTGCAATGCATGCGGAATGGGATAAGATAGGCGAATCAGATGTAAGTAGTCTTATTGGTTTTCTTGAACCGTTCATGATTGAACATTTTTCATAGTGACTAACCTCGGTTTCAACAAGGACGGGCTGCGCCCGCCTGTTAAACCGGCCGTTATATGCTTATTACAACTCTGCTTAACGATTACTTACAGTCCAAATATGATAGAAATACAAGCACTAAGTATATGTAACTAACCAAAACTAAGGGAGGATTCATGGCCAAAGGAAGAGATGCTCGAAAAGCACATAAGAAAAAATCGGAAAAAACACTGAAAGAAAAGCGCAAAGAAAAAAAAGAGAAGAGAGCCAAAAAATAACTGTCAGGGGTTGATGCTTAAGATATCCAGTGAAAAGGAATAACTAGGAATAAGCGTCAATCACATAACAAGCGCATTAAGATGGACCGCCATCTTGCTTTTACAGAGGTTGAGTTAACGGTTCTTGGCAAGTAAATCGTTAATAGTAAATCCGTGCAGGCGGTCGCTTATGCGCGTCTTTATACTCTATACATCATAGTGGATTATTTTAAATGAAGATATTAGCGATTGAAAAAGAATTTAATGGAAAAACAGCAGAGGATTCTCAACCTCATTTAGAGGCTGAGGCACGACAGGTTTGGGTGCTTTACAAAAAGGGAGTGATTCGTGAAATATACTTCCAGGCAGACCAAAAAAGTGCGGTATTGATTCTTGAATGCGAGAATTCAGTAGAAGCAAAAGAAAATTTATCAACCTTACCTTTAGTAAGGGAAGATTTAATATATTTCGATATTATTCCGTTAGTCTCATATCCAGGATTTGAAAGACTATTCAAATAAAACTATCTGTATAACCCGTCAGTTCAGCAGATAGGCAGGGTCCTGCGAATTTGGCAAACCGATGGGTCTTGATACCCTACATGCTGCTGACTTCCATCGTTATCAATAAGATCCTGAAACAATATTGAAATAAACCTGTACTGAACTCATTTCAGTATTCAGCATAAAGTTCAGGATGACAAATACCCGAAAAAATGACTTTTATAACTACCCCAAAATAAGAAATTCTGAATGGTTCAATCCGGCTTACTGGATACAGGTAACTGGTATCAGAAAAGTATCGCAGCTAATAAAGTTGTTAAAATGAATAAGAATTAGCTGTTTAATAGGTAATTTATGAAGAAATGAGTGTCATCTATTAAGTAAACTTTAACCCTGGTATTGTGATCCCTTTGATTTCGAGCTTTCCTTTTTGTCATTTTCATATTCTTTTTCCCATTTCTTGTCACTCCGTTTTTTAAGATAACTGCCCAGTTGTGAAACCCAGATGCTGATTTCATATAAAATGATCAAAGGACAGGCCATTAATAATTGACTCATGGGATCAGGCGGAGTGATTAAGGCGGATATGATAAAAACGATAACTATACTGTATTTACGGAATTTTTTAAGAAAGGAAGGAGTAAGGATACCGATCCGGGAAATAAAGAAAGAAAGTACAGGCAGTTCAAAGATTATTCCGGAAAGAACAATTAGGCGCAATACAAAACCCAGATAATCATTGATGTTTATTTTGGGAATAATGGTTTCCGTACCCATGGAGAAGAGAAAAGGCAGGACAATGGGGATTAAAATGAAATAGGAAAAGGCAATTCCAGCTAAAAAACAAAAGGTTGTAAAGAATAAACCAGGCAGAAAATATTTTTTTTCTTTTTCCAGAAGACCGGGTGAAATAAAACACCAGAACTGATAAAATAGTATGGGTATAGAAGCTATTACTCCTAAGGTAATGGCAATCTGCAAGCGGACTATTAACATACCGGTAGGTTTGAGAAAGATCATTTCAGCTGGTTTTTCTAATTGATCGTTAGGTAAAGTGAGTAATTTTAAGATTATATTAATAAAGGGGAAAGCGGCAAAGGTTAATACTATGACTGATCCTATACATATTATCAGTCTACGGCGGAGTTCTTCCAGATGGTCCAGAAAAGGCATTTCAACTGATTCGGATTTCATGAGGGTATATCATTATAGTGCATTTCAATTAAAATTTAAGACCGGCAAAACCCAGAAATGCCATTGACATTAAACCAGCCATTATAAAAGCAATGGGTGCGCCTTTTAAGGCTTTGGGAAGCCTGGCATATTCAAGTTTTTCTCTTAATCCGGCCATTAATACCAGGGCCAGGGTAAATCCTATTCCGGAAGCAGCTCCATTGACTATGCTTTCCATAAAGTTATATTCTTCGTTAATATTAAGAAGAGAAACACCCATTATGGCGCAGTTGGTGGTAATTAAGGGCAGATATATTCCTAAAGAACGGTAGAGTCCGGGACTCAGTTTATGGACAACCATTTCTACAAACTGTACCAGAGCCGCAATAACTAGAATAAAGGCAATTGTACGTAAATAGGTAAGATCCGGTGGATTTCCTTGGTTGTGCAGGAACCATTGAAAAATAAGATTATTTTGAGTGGGTGCTAAGAAATAATTATTTATAGTCCAGGTAACCAAAGAGGCAATAGTCATTACAAATATGACTGCCATACCCATACCCAGAGCTGAATCGAGTTGTTTGGAAACCCCTATATAAGGACATAATCCTAGAAATTTATGAAGCACAAAGTTGGAAATAAAGATTGAGCCTATGGCAATAAATATAAGAGATTGAAATTCCATGTATCACCTCGATTTAATTTATATTCTTTTCTTTTCTATCCAGTTTAATAATGCTATTAGATAACCAATAGTTATAAAAGCACCCGGGGCCAGAACCATTAAAGTGGCTGGCTGGAAAGATTCCGGCATAACAGGATATCCCAGCCAGGTACCGTTTCCCAGGATTTCTCTAAAAGTCGCAATAATAGAAAGTGCCAGGGTAAAACCGATTCCCATACCCAGACCATCAATTAGGGAAAAAATGAGGTTATTTTTACTGGCAAAGGCCTCAGCCCGTCCCAATATAATACAATTAACCACAATAAGAGGAATGAAAATCCCCAATGCTTTATCTAAAGCCGGGAAGTAGGCAGCCATAACCATCTGAACTATAGTTACAAAAGTAGCTATGATCATGATAAATATAGGAATACGAATCTTTTCCGGTACTCCCTTTTTAATTATTGATACCACTGTATTTGAGCTTACTAAAACAAAAGTTACAGCCGCTCCCATACCAATGGCATTATTTACGGAAGTGGATACTGCCAGTACCGGACATAAACCAAGCATGAGACGGAAAACAGGATTTTCTTTATATAAACCTTTAATAAATTCTTTTCCCAGATTCATAGTCTGTTACTCCTCTGCTTTTAAGGTATCCAGTTTTCTAAGCAAAGATCGGGCACTGTCCGCAACCGCATTGGTAATGGCCCGAGAAGTAATGGTTGCTCCGGATATGGAATCTATGGTACCATCATCTTTATCCACAGCTAAATCGATTGCCTTTTTCCCCTTAAATTGCTCCTGAAACCAGGGTGAGGATTCTCCTGCGCGTACTTCTTCACACTTGGAACCCAAACCCGGAGTTTCTGTCTGGGATAATACTTTTATGGCCAATACGGTTCCGGAAGTATCAACTGCCGCCAGGGTTTTAATAATACCGGAATACCCGATTCCATCGGCTGGGAAAGCATACCCAATGGGATCAGTGGTGTCAGGGTTTGAAAATCCTTGATAAGCGATAATTTTACTATCCAGATAGACTGGTATAATGATTCCCTTCTCAGTGCCGGGAAGCACCTCATATAAACCCTGATCGAATTTATTATGTTCTTGCATTATTATTTTTGATTTGGTTATTTGATTAACCCAGGCAAGTGATCCCGAAGCTATTATTCCGGTTACGGATAAAATTATACCATATTTCAATATCACTTTCATTGTTTATTTTCCTCCAAAC
>CAZKMO010000144.1:0-8911 GCA_964554015.1 uncultured bacterium | reverse complement strand
TGCAACTGTGGTTCTGTTCTTCATACTTTATCGAAAAAGAGGAATATCCCGTTATAAAAAGCTGCGGGGTAAATATATTTTTCTTGCCGGTCTATCAATTATTGGTTTATGCGGTAACTATCTTATATTTTTATGGGGATTGGACTATCTCACTCCCAGTGGTGCAGAGGTAGTGATTCAGTTTGCCCCCATGTTTCTTCTCATTGGAAGCCTGATAATTTTCCAGGAAAAATTTCATCCCCTGCAATGGGCCGGATTTATTATATTTATGGCGGGTCTGGCTCTTTTTTTCAACCAGAGTCTGTCTGAAATAATAGGAGAATTTTCGGGATATTCTAAAGGTATATTATTAATTATTTTAGCATCTTTATGCTGGTCTGTGTATGCGCTATCCCAAAAACAATTATTACGTAATCTGTCCTCACCTTCCATCATGTTATTAATTTATATTGGTGGCACTTTATTATTATTGCCCTTAGCAGAACCGGTTCAGGTATTTCAACTGAATACAGCTTTAGTTTTTGTCCTTTTGTTTTGTGCCGCCAATACCCTCATTGCTTACGGCAGTTTTTCAGAAGCACTTGATCACTGGGAAGCATCCAGGGTAAGTGCGGTATTGACTGTTGTGCCCATTATTACCGTGGTTGGCATGAAAATGGGATCACATTATTTTCCGGGATTTATCCATCCTGAATCCCTGAATACTTTAAGTATTGTCGGTACTTTTATGGTAGTGATCGGATCTATGGTTACTTCTTTGAGTGGTCGGCGTAAGACAGTGAACCAAAATTTAGTTACCAGTGATCATTAAATAGAAATTAGAGGCCAGAAGTCAGTGATCTAAATCAGAATTATGTAACCAGAATTGATTTTCACACAGAGGCACAGAGATACAAAGGATTTATAAGTATGGATTTTATTATTTTAATATTTATGTTCTTTGGTACTTTATGTAATATACAAGGTTGATCAGTACAGGTCCAGAAGACAGAGGTCAGTTGTCAGTAGACGGATCGTAATAGTTTGAGAGTCTTGGAATTTTAGATTATATAAGACTAGGGATCAACGAATGGAATAGATTACAGATTGCGGTTAGTATTATAATCGGTGGTCAGTGGTCTGGTTAGTTATTTTTTTTGGATGTATATGATTTGATCAGTTTACGAACCTTTTGTTCCAGAATATCAAGAAGTCGGGCTACAGTTTTTGATTCCCCGGATAAAAATGTCAGGCCAGTGAAAATAATAAGCCAGCCGCTGCCCGGGATAAACCAGAAGATCACTCCTACAGGAATAAGCACTATACCGGTTAAGATAAAGGAAATTCTTCGGATAAATGAACGTTTGGTTCCATGACGGCTTTCGTATAAACACTGGAACCGATGTCCGGGAGGATAATGATAGAATTGTTTTAAACTTCTTTGGAATTTCGAAAACATTGGTTATAAGTTTTAAATGATCTTAATTTTTTAAGTAAAACCTGTTGTTCTCTTCCCGGATAAAACCTTCATTGGCTAAATCCGAGAGAAGGCGGTATAAGCGTTTCTTATCGGAACATATTTTTTCCTTCATTTGGAGAACTGAAAGTGTTTCATTTTCTAATAACTCTTTTAGTACCTTTCCTCTGATCTCACGGTCAGATCCTTTAAAGGGAGGCTGTTTTTTAAAGGCTCTACTTCTTTCGTTGATATTTTTATGTTTACTTTTTAAGTAACTTCCGTAATCCATTAAGGCAGAATACCAGATACTGGGTTTTTGTTTATAGAGGGTTTTTTCCGCCACCGGTTTGATTTCAGCATCGGAAACTTTATGGGTACCCGGAAAAAAGTGATGAATAAATACAGTCCGTATATTAGTTTCTAAAAGAATGGCCGGCTGATTAAAAGCAAATACACTGATGGCTTTACTGGTATACATTCCAATACCGGGAAGTAATCTTAAAATTTCTGGTTCAGTTGGAATGATACCCTTATATTTTTGAACTATTTCTTGGGCAGCTCTTTGCAAATAGAGGGCTCTGCGGTTGTAGCCTAATCCTTTCCATTCTTTTAGAACTTGGGGGACATTTGCCGCAGCTAGTTCATAAATAGTGGGGAATTTTTTTATAAAAGAGGAATATTTTTTGACAACACGATCAGTCTGAGTTTGCTGCAGCATTAATTCGGATATCATAATATGATAAGGATCGTTGGTTTGCCGCCAGGGAAATACTTTTCCCTGAGTGCGAAAGAAGTCAAGAACCAGTTTTTGAAATTTTTGTATGCCTGAACTGGTAAGAGTAAGTTTTTTTTTCATAAGATTTAAAGTTTTATCCGAAATTCTAACTGATTATATTTTCTACAACATACTAATGTTTGCATAATAAAGCAATAGGAAAGATATTTCAGATGGACCACATTTTTTAATTGATATTCTTACATTATTATTGTATTTTGTGATTAATTAAAGGCTACAGGGAAATGAATAAATTTAGAAAATATAATATATTTCTTATTGCACTAATATTCTTATTATTGCTTTGGATTAATTATAATACATTTTATAATACCCACTATCATATCTCTGATAATGGATGTATCATTTTTCATGCTCATCCCTTTAATAAAAGTACTAATACTAAAAATTTACCAAATCACACCCATACTAAAAATGAGTTAATTGTTCTTAATCTGATTTATAAAATACTATTTCTTATATTAGTTTTTTTAATTTTTGTAGTTTTTATAATAAATGGTAAGAATGGTTTTTTTATTAATAATATTATTACTCTTGAATCGATAGTTAGCAATACTGTATCGATACGAGCTCCACCTTCATTAATTTAAATTCATTAAATTTATAATCCCCAAAATTTTTCATATTGTCTAGTATTACAATATGTGACCTTACTAATTATTAATATTAATTATTAATAATTATACTTTTTTTCCCGATTGGTTTAAAGATTTATTATTCTTTTAGTATATATAAATAAACTATTAAATACGGAGTAAAAATGAACAATAGAAAAAAACATTTTAAAAAAATTATGTTAATATTATTAATATTTCCAGCCATAGCATTAAATGCTGAAATAAAAAGGGTTGCTATACAAGGTCAGGTTATTGATGCTGAATCAAAAGAATCCCTGGCCTATGCAAATGTTATGATTGAACATACCACTATTGGCACTGCTGCTGATGAAAATGGTTTTTACCAGCTTACAAACGTCCCGGTTGGAAAGATCCATCTGGTTGCAACCATGATGGGATATGAAATGAGTAGTGAGATTGTGTTTGTAGAACAAGGACAAACAGTCACAGTTAATTTTGAACTTGAATCTACTATACTGGAATTGGGTGCTGTAGTGGTTACCGGAACCTCAACTCCACATCTGGTGGAAGACATGCCAGTGAGAACTGAAGTCATCCCCAGAAAAATAATCGAACAAAAACAGGCAGTCAATTTAGCTGAAGCTCTCCAGTTTCAAACTGGTATTCGAGTTGAAAATAATTGTCAGAACTGCAATTTCTCTCAGGTGCGAATTCTAGGGTTGCCTGGTAAATACTCCCAAATCCTGATAGATGGAGATCCTGTGATCAGCAGTCTGGCTGGTGTCTATGGACTTGAACATTTCCCTGAAGAAATGGTTGATCAGATTGAAATCGTTAAAGGCGGCGGATCTTCGCTTTACGGCGGAGGAGCAGTAGCCGGAGTAATCAATATGATTACTCGTAAACCTATTACCAATCAGGTTCGAATAAAATATCTTGGTCATTCTATGGATAATAAAATGGAACAGCATATTGGTGCTGTAGCAGAGACAGTAAATAAGACCGGATCATCAGGTGCCTATGTTTTCGGATCTTATCGAAAACGAGATCCTTATGATCATAATGAAGATAACTATAGCGAACTTGGTGAACTTAAAAATGAATCCATAGGTTTTAAATGGTATTACAAACCCATTGAAAATGGGGAGTTGTTGACATCTTTCCATAGAATACATGAAGAACGGCGAGGTGGAAATAAATTCGTTCTACCGGTTCACGAAGCTGATATTGCAGAATGGATTGAGCATTGGCGTTCTGGCGGTACTTTCCGCTGGACTCACCGGCCTAATACAATCTTTGATTATAAGATATACTACTCATTTTCAGATGAAAACAGAAAATCATATTATGGAGGATTAAGGGGTGATACTCAGCAGGATCAACTTGATGCATTGGCGTTTTACGGGAAAACTAAAAATCCATTACATTTAGGCGGTTTTACAGTGAATTACCGGTTAGGAAATCAGCTTATAACCTCTGGATTGCAGTTTACCCGCAATAAACTGGAAGATCAGACTGCTGCAGAAACTACTTATCATATAGATGCTGTCTATATCAATACAGGTATTTTTGTGCAGGATAATCTTCATTTTGGTAAAGAGGAACAAATAGAGTTTGTGGTTGGATTTCGTTTAGATAAACATTCCGAATTGACCGATTGGATCGTGAGTCCGCGGATCAATGCCAAGTTTGACTTTGGAAGCGGATTCAAGCTTCGAGGTGCCTACACCACAGGTTTTAAACCTCCTCAGATTTACGATGAAGATTTGCATTTATGCGGTATTGAAGGAGATCAGCGAATTATCCGCAATGCAGTGAATCTGAAAGAAGAAAAAAGCTATACCGTCAGTACAGGTATGGAATATCAAGGATTCCTGAACAGTATTCCCACCATGTTTTCATTAACCCTTTTCAAAACAAGGATTAATGACTCGTTCATAGAACAATTTGTGTCAAAACAAGGTAGCATAGAACGATGGGAACGAGTCAACAGTGATGGGGCAGAAGCCAAAGGAGTAGAATTGGATCTGGGTATTCGCCCCCTTATTGGTACGGAAATCCGGGGAGGACTGACCTTTAAAAAGGGTCGATTTGACAGCCCCCATGAGGATTTCGGAACCAGAAAATTTTTAAGAACACCAGATCTGACAGGGAATATTCGATTTAATGTATCGCTCATGGATCAGCTAAATATTTTTATAGCAGCCAATTACATAGGAAAAGCTGAAGTACCTCATGAAATTGCTATTGAAGGACAGGAAGAGCCGAAACTTATACTTGAGGAAAGTGATTCTTTTTTTCAAATGGATTTAGGTTTTATCTATAAATTACCATTAAACAACGGATTAAATACAAAAATTAATCTCGGAATGAAAAATATCACTAATGCTTATCAGGAAGATCTTGATAAAGGTGCAGATCGTGATCCGGCCTATGTATACGGACCTGTGCGTCCCAGAACTTTTTATTTTGGAGTGGAAACAGCTTTTTAAATGGATCAATTGATTAATATTTATATTAAAGTTATTTTTGGTTATAAATGGGGCTGTCTGAAAAGTTTGCTATAAAAGATTTTCTTTTCAGACAGCTTTTATTAATTGTATAGAATAAAATTGATAAATATATTAAATTATTTATTAATTATTTTATCCCTTCGCTAAAGCCTGTACTGAGCACTTCGGTAAACTCAGTGCAGGCATTGTCGAAGTACTCAGGACATGTTTTTTTTCTCTTCTTTTTATCCCGTTTCCCATTTTTACATATTCATTCTGATTTGTCATTAATATATATCTTATAATCTATATCTGCAGTCTTGGCCAGCATTGCTGAAACAGAGCAATATTTATCCTGAGAAAGATTAACGGCTTTTTCCAGTTTGGAGCTGTCCAGATCTTTGCCATAAAATCTATAGTTTATAGTGATTTGGGTAAACACTTTGGGATGTTCGGTCGCATTTTCCGCTTCAATATCAATGTTAAAGTCGTCCAGGGTAATATGCATTTTCTTTACAATGGAAAGGACATCCATAGCTGTACAGCCTCCCAGACCTAAAAGTACAAGTTCCATGGGTTTTGCCGCCCCTTCGTTACCACCAAATTTACTCACTGTATCTATAGGAACCCAGTGTCCGGATTCACTTTTTCCCATGAGAGTTAATCCTTCTAAGGATTTAATATATGCTTTCATATATTCACCCTTATTTATTTTCTGTGTTTAAGAGTTTTCCAATATCATTCTCGAATTCGGTTTTTGGCCTGAGACCCACATATTTTTTTACTATATTTCCTTCTTGATCAATAAGAAAGGCAGTTGGTATGGATCGGATCTCACCAAAAGCCTGTATGAGTGAATAAGAGGGAATAGCTACCGGATAGTTGATTTGATACTCTTTGGCAAAAGCTTTTACTTTTTCTTCTCCCTGCCGGCCAAAAGCAAGACCAATCATAACAAAACCGTTGTCTTTGTATTGCTTATATAATTCTATAAAATCAGGAATACCTCTTTTACAGGGTGGACACCAGGTATCCCAGAAATCAATGATCACAACTTTTCCTTTATAGTCAGATAGATTGATAGTATCTCCTGTAATGGTAGTCAAGGTGAAATTCGGTGCTTTTTTATTTTCATCTTTATTTTCTTGAGTGATTTGTTGGTTTACCTGAGTGCTATTATTTTTTTGTAAACCGACAAATAAAACTATTGCTATGGCCAAAATTAAAAGCAAAATTATTATTTTTTTCATTTAAGTCACTCCTCATATCTATAGATATTTAATTAAAAAATACTGCTGAAAACCAGAGCTCCGATTATTCCATAGTAAAGTATACTTAGCCAGGATTTGGACATAATAGGACAGGTTCCGGTCTGACAGCCAATATTTTTATACATCAGAAATCCTATAAAACCACCCAGAAAAGCCCCTATAATTGCTGCTATCATTTTTTTCCTTCCCTTTTTAGATAATTTGATCATTTGCAATATTCTATCAGTGTTTAAATATTACTGTCGATTTTCTTCAGAATTTCTTCTTTGGGAAGCACTCCCACAATACGTTCTTCCGGATTTCCCTTTTTAAAAAAGATTAAAGTGGGAATGCCGGTAATTCCGTAATTTCCGGCAACTGTTGGATTTTCATCTGTGTTTAATTTACAAATTTTTACTTTTCCCTTGAGATCACCGGCAAGCTCATCCAGAATGGGAGCCATCATTTTACAGGGTCCGCACCAGGGAGCCCAAAAGTCAACCAGTACCGGTTGATCAGAATCAATTACTTCCTGCTGGAAATTTTTTTCGTTTAAGGTGGTGATGTTATCCATTATGACCTCCATTTTTAATTAGGCAAAATTAATTTTAAAATTTTCAATACCTTTTGATTTACAATATGATAGCATATTTTTTTACCTTTGCGCTTGGCTTCCACAATTCCCAGATAGCGTAATAGCGACAAGTTTTGGGAAATGTTGGGTTGACTTATTCCCAATTTTTTTTCAATTGAGGTGACACAGGGTTCACCCTGTGAAATAACATTAAGAATCTGAAGCCTTTTTTTATTGGATAAGGCCTTCATTATATTACTTGCTTGGTCATATTGTTCCTCATTCATTTTTTACCCTTTTTTATTTTATACTTTTATCCGAATATTTTATTCATTCATATATTAATATTCAGATATCTGAATATTAATATACAAAATATTTTCCCTGAATGCAAGTATTTTTTTAAAATATTTTAATTATTAGAAGAATTAACTAATATAAGTGATTATAAGTGACTGTTTTTATTAATGATGAATTAATGACTAAAAATTAGTGTTTTTATGGAAAAAGTAAAAAAAATAGATAAAATTTTATTTATTTAACGTTTTATGGGGTAAAATAATTAGAATATTTTTTTGACAGGATAAGAGGAGGAACAGGATAATTATTTTTAGCTAACTATAATTAAATCGCTTGGTTGTATTTATATAATTTTTTAATATTTAAATTAATTTTCTCGTTTTATATAATTATGATATCAGCTTATTCTTTTAATAAGTTTTAAATATGTTATATGACAAATAATATTTCTGTTCTAGAAATATTATTTTAATAACATCACTTTCTGAGCTTTAGTGGTGGCTGCGGTCTGCAGTTGGATTATATACATACCACTGGGACATTGCTGGTCGGAATCATCCTTACCATTCCAGTATACCTGGTAATTGCCTGCACTCTGTAAACCTTTATATAAGTTTTTCACTTTCCGGCCCAGCATGTCTAAAACTATCAGATTAACCTCCGTCTTCTCGGTCAGATGATAGCCAATATACGTTTGGGGATTAAAGGGATTGGGATAGGCATTGTCCAGAATGGTTTCAGGAGGAGGAGCATCCAGAGTTATGGAAAGAGCCGGATGAGTGGTAACCTCCCCCCGGGTACTTACATCCGAAAGACGGTAGTAGTAGGTGGTCCCGGGAAAAACTTCCTGGTCAATGAATTCATACTCTGTACTTGAGGAGGTATTCCCCTGACTTTTAAGTTCGTCATGAGTCAGATAGGAGGCAATCTCTTGATACGATGCATTGCTTTCTTTGCGTTCCAGTATAAATCCCCGGTGATCGACTTCGCTTTCGGTTCTCCAGGAAAGAACTATCCAGCCATTTTCATAGGAGGCCGAGAATACATAAAGTTCAACCGGTAGGGAAGCATTTTCATCATGCTGTTCATAGGCACCCATATCGATACTATCAGCCGATGCCGGGCGGGGACGGGGGTTACCAAGTATATCGGTATAGGGTATTTCAGTATCAGGATGATCAACAGGAGTTCCGGTTCCCAAACAAGGGCTTTCAATTTGCAGTATAAGATTGCTGCTGGCATTAGTAAAAAGAGGATCTTCTTCAATATTATCAGAATCATTCCCTCCTCCATCACTAAAGGGGTCGCCTGTACTGGTTTGTATATCACTGAAGGTAACCGCGGCATTAGCACCACCTTCTGTATAAATCTGATCGGTTGTACCCCATAAAATGCAGTTAACTAAATAAATAGGAACATCAGTATAAATAGCATCCCCATCACCAGTTGCACTATTATTGCTGAAGCTGCAATTATACAGTTT
>CAZKMO010000143.1:0-8914 GCA_964554015.1 uncultured bacterium | reverse complement strand
TTTTAAGACTGGATACCGCTTTTTCATTTTCACCCAAATTTGAGTAGGCGAGAGCAAGATTTTTATAGGCATTAATATCATCTGGTTTTAATTTTACAGCATCCATAAAGTTTTGAGCTGCAGCTTCCATATTATTATTTTTGAAATTATCAATTCCATCCTTAAAAGCAGTAAACCAATGTACCTCTTTAATTTCATCAATTTCCCGGGCATGCTCTTTGGAGATTTCAAGGGATTTATCAAAGGCTTCTGCCATTTTATCATAATCTTTCTTTTCGGCATAAACTTTTCCCAAAATGAAATAAGCAGTGGCATTATCCGGATATTTCTCTACGGCTAGATTAGCCTGTTCTAAAGCCATATCCAATTTATTATCATTTAAATATGATTTGGCTGAAGAGATCTCTGCAGGCTGACAATGTATGAATAGTAAAGTTACAATTAGAGTTAACGCTGATAATAAAAACAAAATTTTTTTCATTTTTTATCCTCCAGTATTATTAGTAAACAATTAATCTTGAATATACTTAATTTATTAATTAATGTCAAGAAAAATTCCTGATAAAAATATAAGAAATTAATTTTTTTATTTTATTAATGGTTTTTTTTCCAAAAATTATAATTATTTTGCGGTCGGATCAATTATCAACCGGAAAAGTCATTTTACCTTTCCAGGTGATTTCTGGAGTATACTGGTTAAGATAATCAATCAGGAGTACTGATATTTCCACAGTCTGTTTAAAACTCTCCAAGGGCCATTCCGGATGGTATTCATCTTTAACCGTGTGGTAGTTACCCATAAAAAATTCCTTAATCCTGTTTTTACCACTTATAAAATCCTCACCTGCTGATATCCATATTGCCGGTATTCCCTGACGGGCAAAACTGAATTGATCAGATCTGTAAAAGAATCCCTGGTTGGACATGGAAAAGTAAGAATAGTCGAGATTTTGTTTTTCCACTAGGTCTTGAATGATTCCCTCTAAAGAAGAATATCGAGCTCCAATAGCCATAATATCTCTTGAGTTTTCCCAGACCGGAGTTGATTCAAAATTAATATTTACAATTATATTTTCGGGATTAATGCTGCTGGCAAAATAACGGGATCCCAGGAGGCCGGATTCTTCTGCCTGGCAGGCAAGAACAATAACCGAGTACTGCAAATGCAATTGATATTGTTTCAGGATTTTAGCTGTGGTTATCATGGCAGCAACCGCGGAGGCATTATCAATGGCACCGTTATAAATTTTATCACCTTCCAGGGAAGGATCCTTTCCCAGATGATCAATATGGGCACTTAGAATAATAGCCTTTTCTTTCCAAGTAGCATTGTTGCCCGGGATAACTCCCACTACATTTCTGGTATTGACCGTGCGGAAGTTGTTGCTTCCGCTGGCTGTCATAGTCAGGTCGAGATCAATGGGTTGAAAATCCCTATTTTCCGATTGTTCATAGAGTTGATCCAGGGAGATTCCCTGGTCTGAGAGTATTTTTCGCAGTTTCTCTTCCTGTATCCATCCTCTGAAAACAAGATTGTTTTCCAGCTGGGAAGGAAGATAGAGCTCTTCTCCACTCCAGGAATTCTGCACCACCTGCCATCCGTACCCAGCTGATTCTGCAGTATGGATCAATAGTATGCCCTTAACTCCCTGGCGGGCGGCTTCCTCGATTTTATAGATCCAGCGGCCGTAATAAGTAAGGGCAGGGCCGTTGAACAATTCCGGATTGGAAGGATCAGGTTCATTGACTCGGATGAGTACAATTTTACCAGCAACAGATGTGTTTTTATAGTCATTCCAGTTCCAGTCTGGAGAAATAATGCCAAATCCGGCAAAAACCACTTTTCCGCTGAGAGAAAATTGCTTCTCATTTCCGGTGTAACCGGCTATAAACTCATCATAATATCGACAGGGTGTGTTATTCAGGGTCATAGATAGTTGATTGATTTTAAATCCCTTTAGGGTAAAAGGTTGAAAGTAATTTCCCTCATAGGGTTCAAAATCCAGTAATTTATATACACTTTTCATATACTGTTCAGCCAATTCTCCGCCCCTGGTTCCTGGAGCTCTTCCCTCCAGGAGATCAGAACTGAGAAATTCAAGTGTACTCTGCATTTCCTTTTTGGAGACCGAGTTTATTATTTTTTGCAAGTCCTTGGAAGTCTGACTCCAACCTGTTGATATTAGCAGGAAAATGAGCGGTATACATGTTTTTTTAGTCATAATGTAATTCCTTTAGGTTTTTAATAATTATAAAGAAATATAATAGAAATTTCAAGAGGAAACATTAGTTTTAATTTTTTTTTATAAGAAAATAAATAAATAGTTTGAAAATTAATCTTAAAAATATATTATATAACCATAGTATTTGGTAAAATACTCTTTGGCTCGGTTAAGTAATTTTTAGTTATGTAAACTTTTTATATTAAATCCCTGTCTTAATGGTAGTAAAGGAGAGAATGATTTGACTGAGGAAAGTATACTGATAAAAAGAATTTGTTCCGGTGATAAAAATGCCTTCAGGCAATTGTTTGAAAAATACACAAGAAAAATATTTTTTTTATCCCTGAACTTAACCGGTAACCATCAGGATGCGGAAGATTTATCTCAGGAGGTATTTATTAAGGTGTATAAAAACATTAAACAGTTTAAAGGTGAGGCAAGTCTGGGATCCTGGCTGTACCGCATAACCCTTAATACCTATTTAAATAAAATTAATAGAAAAGCATTCAACATAATTCCAAAATCTCAGGATATAAATACAGTAAACTTAAGCAATACCGGTTTAGACAGGGAAAATCCCGAAAGGAGTACACAATCTGTTTTTATACAAAAACATATTAATGATGCTTTGCAGAAATTAAGTAAAAAAGAACGTACAGTTTTTGTATTACGACATTATAATGGGTTACCCTTAAAAGAAATTGCTCAACAATTGAATGTCCGTACCGGAACCGTTAAGAGTACCCTATTCCGGAGTTTAAAGAAATTACAGAAAGAATTATCATTTTATAGAGAAGAGATATTAGGAGAGAATGTTTAATGAGAAAATGTAAAAAATGCAGAAATCTTATACTGGGTGCCTTGTATAATGAATTACCTGTTAAGGAAGAAACCTGGTTTCAAGATCATTTGAAAGATTGTGAAAACTGTAAACTACAGTTTGAAAAATACAGGGAAATCATGCAGGTAATGGATCAAAAACAGGAAGAAAAATTACCTGATGAGTACTGGGAAGGATACTGGAATCAGCTGTTATCTAAATTGGATTCCAGGAATACAGTAAAGAGTAGAAATATCCCAGCGGGGAAAAGGCTTACCCTGGTTTTTCCCTCTCTTCCTGCTTGGTCATACAAACTTGGTTTTGCCCTAGTGATATTGATTTTGGGCATTTTCCTGGGGAAAGTCATTTTTCTGCCTTCTCCGGAATCAATTCCGGATAAAATAAGCAGATATCCCAATTATGGTACTATGACCTCCCTGGATGCCCGTACCTACAGATTTCTGGAAAAATCCAAAATTCTCTTGCTGGGCATTATAAACTATAATCCGGAGACCGATGAGATCAGTTCTTTTAATCTGGATCATAATAGGAATATTTCCCAGCATCTGGTTGAGCAGATACCTTCTCTTCAGAACGATCTGGAAAGTTCATCCCAGAGAAAACTAAGCAGATTGATAGCGGATCTTGAATTAATACTGATGCAGATAGCCAATCTGGAATCCGAGGAAGATATTTCCCAAATTGAATTGATCCAATCAGGAGTAGAGCAGAGAAGTATACTCATGAAGATTACTATCAATGAAATGGAAAAAGATTATGATTCTCAGCCGGATATAGAAGGTCAAAAATCAAAAATATAAGATTATGGGAAAATTTTAAATATAAAATTTTGCAATAATAATAAAGGAGTACAAGTATGTTAACAGTAATCAAATCAAGATTTATTACGTTCATTATGATCTTGACAGTTATTTCGCTTTTAATGGTTTATCCGGGATTTTCACAGCATTCTATACAAGCTGAGAAAATCAGGCTGGATATACAAAAAACACAATTGCATTCTAATCTTCATAAGCTCGAAAAAGATTTGGTTAAATTCAACGCACATGAATTAACTCTCAATTGTAGTGAATTGGATGTAATAACAGGTTCAGGACACCTATCTTATCTTTTCAGAGAAGAACCAGAAACAGAAAATCAGGATGAATCCTCCCAGCGGTATAAAAAGGGGTATGATCTTATATTAAATGAAAAATGGACAGAAGCTGTGGATTATTTCAATAATTTTATCAAAACTAATCCCCGGTCAATGTATATCGATGATGCCTCTTTCTGGCTTTGTTATGCTAAAGAGAAAACCGGCCAGCCTTTACAAGATTCTTTTGATTGCTATAAAAACTTTACGGAAAGATTCAAAGATAGTGAATGGGCGGATGATGCTCAGCGGCATCTAATTCGGATTGGACATATTCTGGTTAAACAGGGGAATAAGGAATATGAACCTATTATCAAGAGTTATGAGAAAAATACGGATGAGGAAATCAGCCTGGCTGCCTTATATGCACTGCAAAATATCGGAGATGAAAAAGCAGTGGACACTACCATAGATATCTATGACAGAACCAAAAGTGAGAAGATCAAGGAAAAGATCATCTATATATTAGGTAACTTTGATTACCCCAAAGTTATAAATAAATTGCTGGATATAGTGCAAACGGAAAAAAGTGAACAATTAAGAAAAAGGGCAGTGTATGCCCTCAGTGATTTGGAAACAGAAGCCGCTGTACAAGCGCTCAAAGATATTATTCACTCTTCTACCTCAACTTCCCTGCGAAAAGCTGCCATTTATGCTTTAAGTAATAATGACTTGAAGGATATAGTCCCTTTCTTAGGTGAGATTGCCAGGAAGGAATCTGATGCCTCTTTAGCCAAAGCCGCTACCTATGCTCTGGGTGATATTGATACTCCGGAAGCAACCCTGGAATTACAGAGGATATTGAAGGAATCATCATCTGAGGAAGCCCAGAAGGCTGCTCTTTATGCTCTGGGTGATCGTAAGGATGAAAACTCACTCACTATTTTATTGGATATTGCTTTGCATCATGAAAATCCCTCCTTATCCAAAACCGCAGTGTATGCTTTATCTGATTTTGAGACTGAAAAAGCTTTTGAGGCACTAAACAATATTTTAGCAAACAGTAAAAATTATGACACCCGAAAAGCAGCCCTTTATTCCCTGGGTGATCTGGGGGGAAGCAGAGCAAGAGAAGTATTAATAAAAAATGCAATAAACAAGGAATCATCTGATTTGGCTAAGGTGGCTGTGTATGCACTGGGAGATATCATAAAGGAGGGTGAGACTGATATATTGTTGAATATTCTTAATAAAACAACTTTCCCTGAGGTAAAAAAAGCTGTGTTATATTTAATTGCTGATTCAGATTCCGAATCGAGTATGGAAACGTTAAAAAAGATATTATTCGAAGAGAAAGATGCGGAATTACGGAAAGTTGCTGTGTATGCTTTGGAAGATATGGATTCAGAGAAAGCGGTTGCTGTACTCCTGCAGGTAGCAAAAAATGATGTTGATCTGGAAGTGAGAAAAACTGCTATCCGAATCCTGGGTGAGATCGGAACCCCCGAAGCTCGCTCAGCTTTAATGGAAATTTTAAATATTAAGGTTGAGGAGTAATATCATGAAAAAATATAAAAGTCCTTTTTGTTTAATTTTAATAATTTTCTGGATTACAGTTTTTGCCACTGCGGTTACAGGTGAGCGGATAATTCATCATTCGGATTATAATGCTGCCTTAAAAGAGAAATGGGAATGGGCCTGGAAACAGGCAGCATCTAAACAGTACAGAAACGGTTTCTGGATCGGGTATAGTGTTGAGAGGTTAATGGGAGAAAAATCCAGTATGGGAAGTATTAGTAAATTCAATGAAAAAGAGATGTCCCTGAGTGAGGTTATTTACGGAAAAAAAATAGAATCCGAGGAATCTTCCCTCAGTGATGCTGAAATTATCCGTAAAGCAGCCCGGGAAGCAATCGAAGACTGGGAACAAAAAGAATCAAGAAAGAAAGTATTAAAAGAAATAGCCCTTCTTTTCCGCTATAAGGACCTTTCTACCTTGGAGGATATAGAAATTAGCACTCTTTCTTTGCAGGTGGATCTAGGGAATCTTCCTATTATCTGGCTGGGTAGAACAAAAACCGATGAAAGTGTGCCTTTTCTTCATGATCGGTATAAAAAATGTAATAAGCATGACCTAAAAAGAGAATATATCACTGCCCTGGGAATACATCCCAGTTCAATGATGGTGGTCAATGCCTTAGAAGATATACTAACAAATGAAAAGGATGATGAGTTACGAGGAGGTGCCATCTTCTGGCTGGGGCAGCAGCCGTATGAAAAATCGCTTAGCATTCTTACTGATCTGGCTTTCAAGGATGCTTCAACTGAGATTAGGGAGAAAGCTGTATTTGCTATTTATGAACTCAAATTGAGGGAGGCAATTCCGGCTTTGATTGAGATAGCTCATAAGGCAGATAAACAGGAAGTCAGAGAAAAGGCGGTTTTCTGGCTGGGGCAGAATCCTGATGAAAGAGCTCTGCAAGCCCTAGTAGAGATGATAAATACTGATCCCTCATCCTCGATACGGGAAAAAGCAGTTTTTTCCCTCAGTCAGATGAAAATGGAAAAAGCATCTGGAATACTAGCTGATCTGGCTCAAAAAGCGAAATACATCGATGTAAGAGAAAAAGCCATCTTCTGGCTGGGACAGCGGAATGATCCTGAAGTTCTGAATATTTTACAATCCATAGCCACCACAGATCCAAGTCTAAAATTAAGAGAAAAAGCTGTTTTCAGTATCAGTCAGATGGAATCGGGAAATGCTACTGAGATATTGATTAATCTGGCCTATAATGCCAATACATCCGATATAAGAAAGAAAGCCATATTCTGGCTGGGGCAGAAAGCATCCCGGAAAGCATCACAGGCTTTGGAAAGGATTGTGTATAATGATAAGAATTATGAAATTCAGAAAGATGCGGTTTTTGCCTTATCTCAGCTATCAGATGATCAATCAGTTCCCTATTTGATAAAGATTAGTAAGAATCATCCAAATATTGATATCCGCAAAAAAGCCATATTCTGGCTGGGGCAGAAGGATGACAAGCGGGCAGTGGATGCGCTGGTTGAGATTTTGGAAGGAAAGTAATGGATTTAAGATCAACGATTAATGATTTTTGATTTTGGAAGTTATTCTGGGACTATACCAGTCATGATCCTGTCAGGGTGTTTAAAGATTTAAAGGTCAGGGCAGCTAATAAACTGTCAGTTTTCGACAAGCTCAGACTGACAGTGAAACATACCTTAAATCGACTGTATTCTGTCACACTGAGTGCATCGAAGTGTGGCAGATCATCCCGGGATCCTGAAACAAAAATCCTCATAGGATTTCAAACCTTTAGGTGGTTATAAGACAAAACGAAGCTTTGTATTTTATTTCCTATTCAAGTACAACTTTTTTCAGATAGTGAGTACTAACCTGCCCCCACACTTATTAAGTGCCGGGCAAATGGTTTATATTATGCCTTACTTAATAACTATCATTTTTTTTATGAAAACATACTCTTCTGCCACTAATTTATAAAAATAAATTCCTGAATCCCGGTTGTCAATTTTCCATAAGGTTGAGTAGGTACCTGGTGATTTATTTTCATTGACAATGGTTTCGATTAATTGACCGCGAATATTAAATATTGATAATTTAATCTGACATTTTTTCGGAATGTGGTAAGTTATTTGGGTGGCGGCATTAAAGGGATTGGGATAATTCTGTAATAATTGGAATTTTTCAGGAGCTGTTGTATTGTCTGTTTCTTCTAGAGAAGCTAGCATTGTATTTATCTTTCCGGGTGACCCATGCCCGCTGGAAGCCTGCCAATTTTGAGCTTTGGAGTTATCTGAGGCAGGATCTGATAATTCCAAGGTGGGGCCAAAACCATCGGATTCGGTGGGCCAGGGTGCTTCATCATCATACGTAAGCGAATCAATCAAAAAGCCTTCTTCATCAACTAACTTTATAAATTCTCCGGCACCGTCTAATCCAAAATTCATTTCCCCAATATAGTTTGTAACCTGAGGGAAAAGAGAGGTAAAAGCATCTTCATTTTCCACTAATACCAGATAATGATCCGCCTCTAACAGAGTGCCCAGGGGAAAAGTATATTCATGCTCTTCCTCACTGTCCGAAAAGACCCAGTTACTTATATCTATGTCCTGATCACTTCTGTTATATAATTCAATCCAGTCCCCGGTTTCAAATAAATCGGAGGCATTATAATTTATTTCATTAATCACGATTTCCTTTGCCACTCTGTTGTCAGGGGAAAAGGAAGCATTCAGATCAGTGGATCTATCTACAGAAAGAGTCAAAGATATATCATCAGAGGTCATGTCGCCGCTCCAGCTGTCAAATTTGTAGCCGGGATCAGGGATAGCTTTCAGATGAATGGGATTTCCCTGAAAATAGACGCCGGACCAGGGTAAATCATTTTTATTGAAATAAAGACTGTTCAGTTTTATCCTGCCGCCCTCGGTAGCATTGATGGTAATACTGCCATCATCACCAGAATCAAAGAAATCACGGATAAAACCGCGCAAGTATCCCGGGCGCTCCTGGGCAAATGATTTCATTCGGGTAGACAAGTGATAATTTGCCTGTTGTTTATTTATCCCCCAGCGTTCCCTATGCCTGTCAATGTCATTGGCTATATGTTCGGCTATTTCATTTATAATTTTAATGACCCTATCACTTTTAAAATTAGTATTAAGCAAATCTGCAATTTGGTTAATAAACTGATTTCGTAGGGTGGGATTTTCCACCAATTTACGGGGAAGCAA
>CAZKMO010000142.1:0-9046 GCA_964554015.1 uncultured bacterium | reverse complement strand
AGCTTAACCTTTTTCTTATAAATATTGTACTTAACTCTTAATATTGCAAATTTTGTACCAAGTATCATTAAATATTTAATTTTTTTTTAGAATTTACCCTTTATGAAAAAATATTATTAGAATTCAGTTGACATTTTTGGTTGTAAAAATGGCAGACATCTCCTGCGAAAATCTTCTGCAGTTTTATAATGCTTTTCAACTCTATGAGCAATTTTTTCATCGGTTTTTCTGGCCAGGATAGCTGTGGCGTGATGATAACTTTTTTCATACTCTTCCATATAAAAGTATGAGACCATAAGATGGGTTCTGCATTCTATTTCGTTAAAACCATTATTTAATGTTTCATGTATGATTGATTGGAGTAATTTTTCATACACTTCAACAGCCTCTTGGTGCTTACCCATTTTAAAATAGCAGTCTCCGACTCCCCAGAGAAAGAAACGACTATTTGGATATTTTCTTAAACCCTGTTGAAAAAGTTCGATTGCCTGGGAAAAGTTATCTTGATTGTATTCAATCCAGGCTAAACTATTCAAACCTACCCAATAAGAGAAAGTTCCTTTACAAATGGAGATATGAATTTTTTTAATTCCTTGTTTTCTCTGATCACTGATCCAGGGAAGCCATTTTATATGCCGATAAAAATAACCAGACCAGTACATATAACTTCCCAGACCTAACCAGGCATCATAGAGAGTGGAGTCGATTTTTAGTGATTTTTTTAGGTATGTAACTCCCTTTTTAGCGGTAAGAAATGCAGGAATTATTTTATTTTGTTTCCCCAGAAAAAGTCCTCTATAACTATAGCAGGTACCCAGATAAAAATTTATCCAGGCATCTCTTTCATCGAGACGTTTTTCTCCAATTACGATAGCAGTATCTATGAGTGTGTAAAATTCATTTTCCAGATCAGTGGATTCTTCATCCATCATTTTTGACTGAAGAGTAGCAGCTTGATAAAAATAGCCTACCGGATGATCAGGGTATTTCTTAGTAACCTGCTGGAATAGATGCAGGGCAGAATCAAAATTACAGGTAAAGGTATAATCAATACCCTGTAATATTAAGGAATCTGTTTTGTCGGTAAATGGTGTTTGAGCAGAGAGAGGATAGAGAGAAAATATGAATAAAAAGAATACAGTTTGTAAAATTTTCATTATTTATCCAATTTTAATTATTTGCATCTTCCAGAAGTTCTGATATGGTAACTAATTCAAGGCCCTTTTTACGAAGACTATCGATGAGTTCCGGTAATTTTTGATGAGGATAGTCTTTTTTGCGTTCACTTCCCAAATGCATTAAAATAATTGCTCCATTCAGGGTTTTATTGGGTTTCTTATCATAAGTTAATATTTTTTCTACTATCTCATCAGCAGTTTTGTATATATTTGAATTTGTATCTGCTACCCAGTCAAAGGTATCCATGGTCTCTTCCCACCCATTTCCATGAGTCCACCCTATATGTTTAAATCCGGTTTTGGCAGCCCATTGCAGTATCTGATTATTATATTCTCCATAGGGAGCTCTCCAATAAGGGGACATTTTTTTTCCAGCAACGGTCTGAAAGAGGTGATTTGTTTTAACTAATTGTTTATAAATAACTTCCTCGGTTATATTATTTTTGGTATTATGTTTAAAATCTTCCGCAAAAGTTGTAAGATGGGGATGACTCCAGGTATGATTGCTGACTTCATGACCGTCTTTTACTATTCTTTTTACAGTTTCTTTATATTTTTTTATAAATTGTCCGGTAAGAAAAAATGTTGCCTTGACATTTTTGTTTGCCAGTATATCCAGAATTTCCTGGGAAACATTATTAGTAGAGCCCCCATCAAAGGTAAGAGCAATCTGTTTGGTATTAATTGAACCACGGTTAAAACTTTTGCTAAGGTAGAGAAGGGAAGGGAGAGCATAATTAAAACTAAGTGTTTGAATAGTATGTATAGTTCCTTCCGGGGATATGGTTTTTACCTGTAGTTTATTTTTTCCCCGGTTCAATTTTATATCCTTAAAGGTGAATTTTTTGTTTTTGGGCAGCAAAGCTTCCTTTAGGGTAGTATCTATGTACAAGGCAACGATTTTATTTTCATTGCACTCTCCATCTATGGTTATGGTGTTAGTAAATACCATTCCGCTTTTTTGGGGTGATGAAATAAATGTTTTGGGTGCATAGGTGGTGTCGATTAATGTCTCTTCAATTTGATTATTCTGGTTTTCCTGTAATAGGTGAATTTCTTTTCTCAATTGAAAGATGAAAAAGAGACAAATAAGTAAGCCGGACAAAAGTAGCAATTCGAACAGCACATGCTTATTAATTTTATTTATCTTGGAAAAGGGCCAGAGTAAAGCAAAGAGGAGAAGGCGGAGAAATCCGTATATAGCTTTACCTATCTCTTTGCCGCAAAACAGGAAAATACATTTTATACTGCAAAATTTGTGGTCCAAAAAATATATAAGACAGTTAAAACAAATAGGCTGGTAACATTGATGACATATGTGCTCGGCAACTATATCCGGATGATTTTTACAGTATTTAGGCATTTGATGCATATTTTTTACCGTTTGTATGAGATTATATATTATCTTTTTTTCTTGTTTTCACTCGTTTTATCCATCTTCTAGGTAAAGTATACCCGAAAAAGATAACAAAACTCAAGAGAAGGAATATCAGAGGTTTAAGAGTTATTGGCTTAGTTTCAGCTAGTCCAGTGGTAGAAAGCATAATATACAATTTCATAAACAGATAGGATATACCTGCATGGATTAATCCTGGAAGGATAGTGGAAAAGTATTGTAAACCAGTCAGGTTGAAAAAGTTAATTATTTCGGCAATATAGAGAACTAAACCGGCCAGCAGCCCCACAAAGGCAAGGGCTAACCAGGGCAGCCGTATAAAAGGCGTAAAAGGAAAATCGGTGATAAATCCAAGGAATAGTCCTACAATGAAACCGGCTTCCAGGAATGCCAATAGTTTAAATATTTTACGGCTTTTTTGAGTAGCTAAATTGGCCAGATATATACTTATTCCAAGTATAAAATATAAGAATATAGATTCCATTAAAAGCTTTCCTTGCTGTTGGGGAATTTTTTATTTTTAATATCATGGATATATTGTTCAGCAGCTTTTTTTATGACGGGACCGAGATCAGCATATCGCCGTACAAATTTTGGTTTAAAGGTTTCAAAAAGCCCCAGCATATCATGAGTGACAACAACCTGACCATCACAGTAAGGACCGGCTCCAATACCAATGGTGGGTACTGATATGGAAAGGGTAACTTTTTGAGCAATATTTGCCGGTATTTTTTCCAAGACAATGGCAAACACTCCTGCTTCTTCCAAAATTTTAGCATCCTTTAAAATCTTTTTAGCATTTTTTTCACTTTTTCCCTGAACTGCATACCCGCCGTACTGGTGGATGGACTGAGGGGTAAGTCCGAGATGTCCCATAACAGGAATACCGGAATTAACAATTTTCCGAACCTGTTCAGCAATAGGTTCTCCTCCTTCCAATTTTACTCCTTCTACACCACACTCTTTTATAAATCTGCCTGCATTTACTAAAGCGGTTTCTGGAGAGGTTTGGAAGGATAAAAAAGGCATATCTGTTATGAGCAGAGCGTATTGTACTCCTCGTCTTACTACCTGACTGTGATAAATCATCTGATCCATGGTAGCAGGAAGGGTGGTTTTATTACCGGCGAAAACCATGGAGGCAGAGTCTCCTACCAGAATCAGGTCAATTCCGGCTGCATCAAGTAGGGAAGCTAGACACCAGTCATAGGCGGTTAAACAGGTAATTTTATCACTGTTTTGTTTCATTTTTTTCAGGGAAGGAACTGTGATTTTTTTTCTTTCCATATGCCTACTTCCCCCAATTTATTTAATTTATTTACCTTATATGTAATAATTTCGCCGTCAGTATCGGAATCGTTCTAGCAATTATATATCAATGAATACATTTATCAAATTAATTATTGAATTTTCTTTATTTTAATTAAAACCGAATCCATAATGGATACAAATTCTTTCGGATTTTTATATCCCAGGGGATGAGCTAATTCAATACTGTCAGGAGAAAGGAAGAGTATATTAGGTATACCGATTCCTCCATATTTGGAAGCATTGGATTTGTATTTGTCCGCAATCATTCCCTGTTTGTCAACATCTATCTTTACTGGTATGAAATATTTAGATTTTTCAATAATTTTTTGATCAGAAAAGGTAGAATCTTTCATTCTATTGCAAGGAGGACACCATTCAGCAGAAAAATCGATCATAAGTGGTTTGTTCTGGGCTTTTGCCAATTGTTTTGCTTTTTTAATATTATCAAGCCAGTTAATTTTTTTAGTGTGCTCTTCAGCATTTGATTTTTCTTCCCTGGAACAACTGAGAAAAAGGCTAATGAATAAAATTAATTGCACAAAAACAATTATACCACTGTATTTTTTGTTTATCATAAAACCTCCTTTGCCTATATTTTCTGTAAATATAAAGAGGATATAAAAGAGATGCAAGTTTAAATATGTGTTTTGGAAAATTTATTTATGATATATTAATTAATAATCTTATTTAATTAATCACAAAGATTATGAAGAGCACAAAGAAATAGAATATTTCAAGTGTATGTTTAGTAATTCATTAATATATTTTAACTTTTCAAAATTTATAAACCTTGGGGATGTTTTTTTAGCAATAATATCTTCTCAATTCATATACATTTATTTCATTAAAATCATCTTTTTAATAGCCACCCAATTGCCAGCTTTTAAGTGGTAAAAATAGATTCCGGAGGGTAGAGAGCCCGAATCCCATTTTACCAAATGATATCCAGCCGTCTGTTTTTTATCTTTTAAAAGCTCAGCCACTTTTTGACCCAGCATATTGTAAATGCAGAGGGTGACCGGTACACTTTGAGGAATTCCGTACTTTAGGGTAGTGGAATTATTAAAGGGATTGGGATAATTATCATGTAGGATAAAACGATCCGGAATCTGTTCAAGGGTATAATCATTGATGGAGGTAGTTTTATTAATATAGAATTGTAAGGTATCCTGGGCTGATGCACCCTGGGGATCTGATACTTTAAAAATTATGTTAATGCTTCCATGAGTTTTTCCCCCACATATTTTAGCCAGCTGAGATTTTTGATTGATGGTAATGGTAAGGGTATTGGTATCCAGAACTGTATGAGTCCAGGTAAGGTCATCAAGGGAATTATCAGGATCAGTTATAAAATTTTTAAGTTCACAGGTGAATGTATCCCGGTTAGTTATGGTAATATCTCTGGGCAAAGAAGTAATAAATATGGGAGGATCATTTATTCGAATTATTTTTAAAGTGACTTTCAAAGTATCGGATAATTTTGTATCCGAGGCAATCACTGTAAAAGTGGTATCCTGACAATTATCACCGGGTGTTCCTTTAATTTTACTGCCGGTTACGGAAAGCCAGGATGGGTATTCTGCAAAGGAAATAGAGATATTTTCACTATCAACATCCTTAGCAGTTGCCTGATATGAGAAGGATTTCTTTTCAATTGCAGAGGCAGTATCGGAAGAAGTGATAACCGGAGGATCATTAACCGGAATTACCGTGAGAGTAACCTTCATAGTATCGGACAGCTGACCGTCAGAAGCAATAACCGTAAAACAGGTATCCTGTTTTCCTTCGGTGGGAGTACCACTGATTTTATTTTCTCCGGGTAATAACCAGGTGGGATAATCTGTAAAACTGAAAATGATGGTTTCATTGTCCGGATCCCCGGCTTGAGGAATATAAGTAAATAGACTGTCTTCAATAGCAGGCACTTTATTTGAGGAGAGTATCACCGGAGCATCATTCACATATACAATTTCTACTGATACTTCTAGAGTATCCCATAAAGTACCGTCGGTAACGGTCACGGTAAAGCAGGTGTCTGTATAGTTTTGCCGGGCATATCCTTCAATAGTTTGATCAGAAACTGCAAGCCAGAAAGGTTTTTCAATATAGGAAAAAATCAGTATTTCATTATCCGGATCGTGAGCAGTAACTGTATAGCTGAGCAGTTCATCTTCCAGCACTGATATTGAAGGAGTTGAAGTGATCTGCGGCGGATCGTTTACTGCGGTTATAGTTATGGGTACTTTTAAAGTATCTGTAAGCTCTCCGTCAGATACAATGACAGTGAAGGAAGAATCTGATTTACCTTCTATGGGTGTTCCGGTAATATAATTTTCCTGGGAGGTAAGCCAAGAGGGGTACTCTTCAAATATATATTCCAGTACCTCATTATCAGGGTCTTGGGCTGTGGCTATATAGGTAAACATTTCATCTTCGGTGGCAGAGGCATTCTCAGGTGAAGTGATTTCCGGAGGATCATTTACTGGTATTACGATGACTTCCACCAGGAGAGAGTCATAATAGAATCCATCTGTAGCGATTACCAGAAAAGAAGTATCCTGAGTTTCTTCTACTGGAGTTCCGGATATTTCATTCTGGGAGGGGGATAACCAGGAAGGATGCTGGCTAAATGTTATTTCAACTTCCTGTAGGTCCGGATCTTCGGCCTGAGCAGTATAGGAAAAAAGTATATCTTCTGTAGCCTGTACCTGGCTAGCAGAGGTGATTACCGGCGGATTACACAATACTTGAAATTGAAAAATTGCAGTACTCCGGAAATTCCCGGCACTGTCGTAGGCGATAATCTGCCAAGTATGAGTGCTGTTATCCAATGACTGGGAAATAGTAAAGACTGTTTGATCTGGAGAGAGGTTATCCGCGGTAATACTTCCATCAATTATAAGTGAATAATTTTTAATTCCGGCAAGATTGTCGATGGCGGACTGCCAGGAGAATTGGGGTTTATCCATATAGATAGTAGCGTTGTTTTCAGGAGTGATGAGCTGGAATGGTTCAGGAGAGGTAGTATCTGCGGTAAATTCGAAGGTATTTATATTCCTTATATTTCCGGCACTGTCCCGGGCAGTGACACTCCAGCTGTAAGATCCTTCAGTAAACGGGGCAGCTGGTTTTGTCTGTAAGGCTGAGATATTATCTTTATTTAAAGATCCATTTATATACAATTGATATTTTTCCAGGCCGGATAGAATATCTTCACTGGAAGTCCAGGAAAAATCAGGGTTTAAGGTATTGATACAGGCATTATCTTCCGGAGTAACCAGATCAAATGAAGATGGCTGGGTAACATCGATTTTAAGGGTAAAATCAGCCTGAGAATTTCTACTATTTCCCAGAGAATCTTTAGCCTTAATATACCAGTAATACACTCCTTCACTGAGTGATTGTGAAGTAGGCAATTGCACTTCCTGGTTGTCCGCAGATATATTGTCGATTATCAGGTTGTCGTCAATCCAGAGTTCGTATTCGGCCAGGCCGATTCCTCCGGAGGAATCTGTGGTTTCCTCCCAGGTGAACAAGGGAGTTGTATCATTGATCCAGGTATGAAAGGCAGGTGTGAGCAGAGAAAAATTGTCGGGAGGTGCTTTATCCAACAGTACGGTCCACGTTTCGCTGGATGGAGTGACATTATTGGCAGTGTCCACTGCGGTGATATACCAATTATGGGCACCGGTAGTAGTGAGTACAGGATCACTGAAAGAGGTCTGATCAGGTGGTATGTCAGCAATTAAACTGCCGTCAAGATAAAATTTATAGGAATCAAGCAAGCCTCCGGGATCGGTAGTACTTTCCCAACTGAAAAGTGGACTGGCTGAGGATGTATAGGTATTGTTTTCCGGGGTCAAGAGATGAAAGGCCAGGGGAGGAGTATTATCATATACTACCTCCATGGAATTTTCAGCAGGTTCCTGAGATACCCCAGCATTATCAACTGCTTTAACTGTCCACGTATGAGGTCCGGTAGAGAGGGCCTGGGCTGGGGTAAGAGTGTAGGTGGTTTCCTGCAGATTATCTTGGAAAAGACTGCCGTCAATCCAGAGTTCATAATGAGAAAGACCGGTAAGATTATCACTGGTAATTTCCCATTCAAAGGTTATTATTTTTTCCACAGTTTCATTATCTGCTGGAGAAAGCAGAGAAAAAGCAAGCGGAGGTTCGGAGTCTAGGGTGAAGGTTTGGGATTGATAGGAACATATTATATCATTATTTTTATTCCTGGCCTGGATGTATAGGGTAACATCGGCACTGTTTATCCCCGGACTGGTCCAGGTGTGACTTAATAGAGAAGGAGAAATATTATCAGTTATGGGATAATCCACTCCTCCGGCTGAGGCTTTCAGGGAAAGATGATCAAAAACCACGGTTTGGGTGTTCAGAGACCAGGTAATGCTCTGGTCTATTGTCCCATTCCAGATTTCTCCGAATAAAGGATTGGTCACTGTTATATTGTCATTGACCAGTTGAGCATAGATGTCGTTATATCCGTCTCTCTGATCCCGCCAGAGAGTGATAAAACCACCGGATTGGTCACTTAGTACTATTTGATTATCATGATAGTCAGAATAATTAGAAGAGGTGACAATTGGATAACCGTCATTGTCCCATAAAAGCTGGCCGTTTTTATCTATATGTTGTGAATACAAATCATATTCTATGTCTTGAATTTCAGGATCAGTATAATCATTTCTACTATCCATCCAGACAATAAAGGCACCTCCGGCACCATCAGCGGTTATTTCCGGAAGATATTGAATACTGGATGTATTATTAACAGGAACAGTCCAGGAGGCATTACCCAGACTATCAATTCTCTGAGCATACACATCATATCCGCCTCCGGAACGACTGTCCCACCAGGTAATGATAGCACTGGAAGAACAGCTTTCGGCTATTCGGCTTGCATCCTGAGTATAGGAAGCATCACAGATAGGAATCTCTGATAGCCATTGAAAATTTCCATTATTATTTATTAATTGTGCATAAATATCACCACTAACGTTTCGTTTATCAGTCCAGGTGATAATATAATAAGTTCCGCATTTTTCAATACAAGGTTGATATTGATCAGAAGTTTTAGTTACAATTTCCCTGCCGTTAGATGTCCATTCCGTGGTTCCGGCTGCTGATATTTTTTGAGCAAATA
>CAZKMO010000141.1:0-9062 GCA_964554015.1 uncultured bacterium | reverse complement strand
CCAGCAAAACTCCTGAAGACGGCAGTTACAACTGGTCCATACCCACAAATACTGATATTTCCAGCACCTATAAAATCAAGATAACCAGCACCGGTGATGCGGATAATTACGATTACAGTGATGGTGATTTTATTTTGTATTCAAGTGATTATATAAGAATTTACGGTGTTTGTTTTGTATATTATGCTTCCGATACCACTCTGCATGTAGGAGATGTTACCATAACATTTGACACTGATATTGGCGGAACCATGACCACTACCACAGATGAGCAATACGGATACTACGATGAGACAGTGCCCTATGGCTGGAGTGGGACGGTTAGCGCTTCCAAGCCGGAGTATGATTTCAAATGTGATTATCAGGGTGATTTGCAAAGTGAGTATTATTTTGATAATATTAACCAGGATACCAAGGTTGATTTCTGGGATGACCGTTCCGATCTGGATGTAGTTAAAGTTACCATTGAGGGTATGAATGTATGGTTAAACAGTTGGTGGAATAGTTTTTCAATCATTATTGATGGTGATTTGCTAACGGATGATGATTTTTTTTATGGGTGGCAGATTCGCTACTGGAAGCCTGGCAGTAAGCATACCTTAGAAAGTCGTGAACAGTTTATGACAGGTCCTATAGATTATTATTATAATGTATTTACTAACTGGGAGAATGGTAGTGTTAATGCCTATAGAGAGGTTATTATACCTGAGCAGGATGTGACGTATTCTGCAGAATACTTAGCATATTACCAATTATTTTGTGGAGCCTCATCCAACAATCCAAATTATGGTACGGTAGAGGTTACACCTCTTAATTCCTACTGTGGTCAAACCATTGAAGATGGCGGGACCTGGGAAAATTCAAAAGCACGTTATAGGTTAAAAGCAATCCCTGAAAGTGGGCATCAATTTGTTGAGTGGCGGGCTGAATGGAGAAGCATTGATTATGTACTTTCAACAGAATTGGAAATTGAGGTGGGACCCGGTTATGATCAAATAGAGGCAATATTTGAGTAAATAGTGAGGGGATTATTACCTGGAAATATCTGTTTAGCAAAAAATGGTCAATCAGATATGGGATCCCAGGCTATTTACCAGTTAATATGAGATTTCTGTAGGGATTATAGTTACTATTATTTTTTTTGTTTTCTATACGATTATCTTTTGCATAATTATTATAGTACAAATTATACAGAATTAATAAAGGCTCCACTTAAAAAGTGAAGCCTTTATTTTTTAAATTTAAAATAGAGAAAAATTTACCCCGGCAATTATGGAAATAAAACTAATAGAACCTTTTGAGGGGCCTTCACCTTCAAAGTCAGGACCTTCCTCTTCTCCAAATCGGTACTGATATCGTCCTTCCACAAAAATGTTAATTATATCCCCGGCATTAAATTCTGCCCCGGCACCGATATTGAAACCAAATTTATCATCAATGTCTTCATCTGCCTTTATGGTCTCGGATTCCGACTGGCCCAGATATTTTACTGTGATTTTTAAATCGGTTATATTAAGTTGATAGTAGGAAACTCCCCCGGTAAGATAAAAACAGACTGGAACCTCAGGAGGAGTGAGATAGTAGAGAAGATTGGCGGATATTATATTGGTATTTAAAGCAAATCCATCCAGATCATATGACAGGCCTGCTGGCATGGGGCCGCCTATCATGTATTCTATCATGGGATCCAATATTTCTTTCAATTTATCAGAATCCAGAGGAAAAGGAAGATGATGAAATCGTATCCCCAGACCCATGCTCTCGGAAAAATTATAAATAAATTCACCCCCATATCCAATACCTCCTCCTTTCCAGTAATCTTTAAAAAAATCAGGAGTCAGGGGCATTCCTGTGCCGGCAAACCCTCTAATTCCATAGGAGCCGACTGTTCTTTGGGCAAAAAGTGTCATTGGTATCAAGGTAATTAAAAATAAAACAACTAATAATTTTTTTTTCTTCATAATACCTACTCCTTTTTTAGAGATTAAAGACTTACCCACTTATAATATTAATTTTTTTTATCACCCCCTTTTAATTTTTTTTTAATATATTCAAAAATAATTTGTAAATCAAGAATTAATACCTTTAAAATTTATATCCGGCCGAGAAATAAAATCTTTCCTTTCCCCTGTCCATACTGCCGTACCCGAAATGTATAGGGCCTACAGGAGTATTGACCGAGATCACGGCCCCGGTTCCCTGGATAAAATCTTTAAAGGAAAGATTGGTATATTTATTCCAGATCCCTCCCAGATCATAACGCAGGGAAACATACCATTCCAGATAGGAGGGCCAGGGAGGTTGAATTCTGAATTCAGTATTCAGGCAGATAAATTGTTTCCCGATCAGGGCTTCGTCCGGGAGACCAATGAAACTGTATAATCCTCCCAGACGGTATCTTTTAATAAAGGGTGTGGTAAGATCAGCGAATCCCCAGCTGATTTTGGGATGAAAGTTAAAGACAGGGGAGAGAGGGTAATAAGCCTCCAGGGAAGAAAAGAGTTTGACATAAGCTCTGTCACTGGCAATAAAATCTCCGGCAAAAGCATATTTTAAAATATGATATTCACCTTTACTGGGAAAAGGCATTTTATCCCGCTTATCAACTTCTGATTGCAGGGTAATGGTGCTCAGGGTATATTTATCCTGAGGAGAGTTTACTCCTTCGATTGATCGCAGCCTGCTATTTTCAGTGGTAAAATTCAGGGATACGGTTCCCAGCCTTTTCATCTGCCTGCCGATTTCAAAAGTACCACCGGTATTATCAATTCTGTATTCCCCGGTTCTGATCAGATTTTCATAAAAATAGTATCTTCTGCTCTCGGTAAACAGTTCAAAATTATAGGTGAGAAGAGAGTTTAAAAGCCGGTTGGACCACAGCCTGGCTTCTAACAGCTGATCCCGATATCCGATTAAGCCGGTGATGGAACCTTTGCCGCCCAGACCGAATATATTTTCCTCCACCAGTTGCAGCATGCTCTGTGATCTTCTTATCAGATCAAAGCGAAAGCCGAATCGCAATAATCGATTGGTACGTTCTTTCAAATTTATAATAAGATGGTTACTCTTTTGAAAATGATTATCTTGTATGCGGACATACTTAAAGAAACCTGTACTATAGATGTTGTCGATTCCCTGTTTGATTTCGCTAATATTGAAGAAATCACCTTTTTTAAAGGGAAGTTCTCTTTTAATGACTTGATCCCGGGTATGCTTATTTCCGGCTATAATTATTTTTTCAATTTTACCTTCATCAATAAATATATGCAAAATCCCTCCGCTGATGTTAACCGAATCAAGGGCGGCTGCAGAGAGATTTTTTTTATGATACATAAATAGAATTTTTCTCATACCATTAATGAAATCCTGGTTATTTAATACCTGAAATACACTAAGGCCCAGACTGTCCCTCAGTTGGGCTTGAGTAAAAACCGTATTGTTATGGAATCTGATGGCCTCAAGGAAAGGATTTTCCTTTATCCTAAAGGTCAGGGAAAAAGCAGCAGTGTCCACCCTGGCCTCAATGGTTTCCAGATAACCGGATTGGTAAAGACTCTGTCCTGCCCAGATAATATCGGATTTTTTCAGGGCAGCAGGCACGATAAGATCTATACGGTTACGCATTTCTTCCGGGGACAGCCGGTTACATCCTTCAAAAGCAATATTTTTTATGAAATAGGAGGTATTCTGAAAGGCAGGCTCTGTTTTTTGGTTGAGCAGCTGTTCCAGCTGGGCGATGGCGTTTTGAGCAGCTCTTTCTCCCGCTTCAATAATTATACTAATTTTATGAAAATCTGTATTGGAAATATTTTCCAGATCGGGCTGGATTTGAATGTCTGCCTGGCCAAACTGATTTCTGACTTTATGGTTCTGCATAATAGTGGTGACTTGATCTGCGATTTCCCAGGGAGTTTTCAGGGATGCCTCATCCCTGAGTTTGGAACAGGTATTCACCGCCACAATCCAGTCATGATCGAAGGAGCCGGCTTCCTCTACGGGAAGGTTTTGCAGAAGGCCGCCATCCACCAGGAGATGATTATCCAGCTTTACCGGAGTGAAAAGTAGAGGTATGGCCATGGATGCCCTGACCGCATCAATGAGAGATCCTTTTTCCAGTACAACTTTTGCTCCCTGAATTAGATCGGTAGTCACAATTTTAAGAGGAATGTGCAGATTGTTAAAATTATCCACGGGAGGATAGGGGGCCCGGAATAAAAGATCGGTCAGCAAGGTGGTAAATTTTTGGCCGCTGGTAATGGCATTGGGAATATCTATGGAAAAATCTTTTAATCGCAGCTGAATAATATAGCGACCTCTTTCTTCTTTTTGGCCCAGAAAGAGCTGTTTTCTTTCCGGATTGTCATAGATAATATCATTCCAGTCGATTTGATAAGCAAAATTTTCAATTTCAGTAGAGGTATATCCAGTGCAGTATAAAGCTCCTATCACTGCGCCTATACTGGTTCCTGCGATTCCATCCACAGGCATCCCATTTTTTTCAAAAACCTTGAGCACACCAATCTGAGCCAATCCCCGTGCTCCTCCCCCACTCAGAGCCAGGACAATTTTTGGTCTTTTAACCTCATACTGTTTTTCATAGGCAAAAAGGGTTTTGGGCTTTTTTTTAAGTCCCAAAGGAATGGCAATCTCTGTGGTTTGAGACGGGAGCGCAGATGACAGCACCAGAAGGAGAAGCAGTTGAAAGAAGAAAGCAGGTTGGATAAAATGTAGTTTATTACCTGATCTCATGATTCGATACTGGTTAAAAAGTTATAGGTGCTCAAGGGTATATCCTCACTGTAGCCACCTTCCATAATAATAAACACTGGTTTTTTCAGAAGAGAGATTCGCGCTGCAATTTTTGTATAAGAATCAGGGGAAAGATTGAAAGTGCTCAGGGGATCAGTATTCAAGGTATCCAATCCCAGAGATATTCCTATCAAGGCCGGATTGAACTGCAAAATGTGATCACAGGCTTTTTCCAAAGTATCCAGATACAGATTTTCTCCGGTTCCGGGGGGAAGAGGATAGTTCAGGAAATTCTTTCCTGATTCCTTGCCCGTGCCGGGAAAGAGAGGATACTGATGAAGGGAAATATAAAAGACATTTTGATTATTTCTAAAGATATCTTCGGTGCCGTTGCCGTGATGAACATCGATATCCAGTATGGCAACTTTTTTATCCGGATTCTTTTCCAGAAAAAAAGCTACTGCTATTGCCAGGTTGTTTAAATAGCAGAATCCCATTACTCGGTCCCGGGTGGCATGATGCCCGGGTGGACGCATTAAAGAAAAGGAAGTCTCTCCCTGCCAGGAGCTTTCCACAGCCTCAAGGGCCCCTCCAGCTGAGAGCAGGGCATAATCATATATCCGGGGAAGAAAGGGTGTATCCGGGTCAAAGAAGGACCCGGTTTTTACAGCCTCCAGATGATTCCGGTTGTGAACCCGGAGTATATCCTCATCGGTACAGGGTGAAGGTGGAGTGAATGTATAGTTTTTTTTCTTCAAAAAATCCTTTGTATTTTTAATTCTGTCAGATGATTCGGGATGGCCTGGATAGCTGTACTCAAGAGATTTTGGGGAAAAAAATATTTTCAATACGGTATCTTCCTTTACTTGGTAAAAATTGGGTTAAAAGTTTTAGTATTCAAAAATGTATTATTCAATAAAAATATAGCAGGGTTATGGTTAAATGTCAATCCTTAATTTATTTTTTTGCTTTTTTTGGAATAATATTGTAATTTTAAAGATTAATGATGTTGCTATACAATACATTATTTTTAATCCGGGAAGAAAAATTAGGGGGGGGAAAATGTATCCATACAGAGGGGAACGTGAATTCTCATTTATCTAAACAACTATTACTTTTATTACTGTTATTTACAGCTTGTGCAAAACAGGGGATGCCGCCCGGAGGATCGGCGGATAAAACTCCTCCGCAGATAATAAGAACCATACCGCCTGCCAATGCCACTTTTGTGGATCCCAATATCAAAGTTGAAATTAGGTTTAATGAATGGTTGAATACTCGGACAGTAGAGGAAGCAGTGTTCATTTCTCCTTACCTTGGTAAGGAGGTAAAGGTTAAGATTGGCGGGAAAAAAGTTAAAATTATTTTTCCTGGCCCTCTCAAAAAAGATCGGACCTATGTTATTACTTTAGGGACTGGTATCAAGGATATGCATAATAATGCCCTGGAAAAATCTTTTACACTTGCCTTTTCCACCGGAGGGGTTCTGGATAAAGGAGAAATGAAAGGTACAGTATATGAAGAGGGAGATGCAAAGGGGATCGATGTCTGGGCCTATATATTAAAAGATGAAGAAATTAATCCTTCCCTGGTTGAACCTGATTATATTGTTCAGTGTGAGGAAGATGGAGATTTTCATTTTACCCATATTGCAACTGGCAGGTATAGATTATTTGCAGTTAAGGATAGAATTGCGGATCGAAGGTATACTAAGGGAGAAGACCGGGTGGGAGTAACGTATACTGATGTAGAAATCCCCTCTCAGGAACCGCAGCTTGTAGACAGTCTTTTTTTCAGAATGTTTTTTCAGGATACTCTGGCCCCCTCCCTGATAAGGGCAGTTTCGGTTAATGAGCATTTGCTCCGTCTTTTATTTGATCAACCAGTATTTTTGGATACGGAATTACCTAAAGACTATGTTACGGTTAATCCGGTTGTGGACAGCCTGGCTGTATTAGATATTAAGGAGATATTTCTGGATCCCAATGACAATAAGTGTATACAGGTTGGAACCGAGCCTCAGGCAGAAGAGACCTATAGGGTGACAGTAAAAGGAATTAGGGATGAATTCGGTAATCCGGTTGATCCCGCCTACAATTCAGTTGAGTTTAAGGCTGCTCCCCAACCTGACACTGTGAAACCCCAACTTACAAAACTCAATCCTTCTCCGGGGCAAAAAGATGTGTATATGTATCAGGATATTCATCTTATCTTTAATGAGTCAATTGATACGGGGCAATTTAATAAAGGATTTGCACTTATTGATACCGTAAATGGTCAGGTTTCCGGCACCTTTCATTGGATTAATCCTGCGGAGGTATCATTTATTCCCTCATCTATCTTAAAAAGTCTCACTGTATATAAGGTCAGCTTATCAGGGCAAGAGATAAAGGATGCAGCGGGGAACAGTATGGATGATACCCTCTATTATTTTACCACGCTGAATAAGGATACGCTTTCCGGAATTTCCGGAAAGATATTTGATCCGCTTACTTGGGAAAAATGTGATATGTATGTTACTATAAACCAAATTGATAATGAGGTGATATCCTATCAACAAAAAACAGATTCAACAGGTATTTTTGATTTTAAGCAAATTATGCCTGGTAATTATATCATCAGTTGTTTTTGTGACAGAGATTATAATGGTAGGTATACCTATGGCACACCGTATCCTTTTACAGCTGCGGAGAGATTTGTGGTTTATAAAGATACTGTGTTAGCCAAATCGCGTTGGCCCAATGCAGAAAATGATTTAACCTTACCATCTTTACCGGAGAGTGAGAAGGCGCCCATGCACCCTTAAATTGTTTTTATTATAAATAATACTAAGAAAAGGAAGGATGAATGAAGTTCGGTTATAAAAAAAGTGATCTGATTATAACATTTTTTTCCCTTGTTGGTATTATAGTATTTTTTTACTTATTTCCGAAATTGTATCCCGGAGCACATTTAAATTTTACTTTCAGTAAACAGGAAATCATAAAAAGAGGAGTTTCTTTTTTAAATGAATTGGGATATAAATTCAGCCAGGAAAACCTTGATATTAAGTTTAACCATAATAATGATCAACTAAGATATCTTAATAAGGTATTAGGATCAGAAATGTCCAACCGTATTATCAATGATTCAATACCGGTTTATTACTGGGAATTATCCTGGTCTCTTAGCAGGGATACCACCAAAGAGATTCAGATTGATATAGGATCTGAAGCAGAAAAAGAAGATGAATATCAGGAACACAAGGTGATCTTAGAAATGGATGTCCAAGGCAGACCTCTCAGTTTACAAACTGATATTATGGTTGAGCAGGCAAATGCAGTTAAGAATAAATATTCCCTAGCCCAGATATATGCAAATAGTTTTTTTAAGTATCATCCCGGGTTATGGATTTATGATAATCCCCAGGATAATGCAGGAGGGTATACTAGAAATAATATTTTCACCTGGCATCTAGATAAGAGAGTTGCTGGTGAATATGTCACCCTGGTAGTGAATCTTAAGGAGGGTAATTATAATAGTGTCAACATATTTTATTGCAGATAAAAAAGAATATGATTGGTTTGGTATTATTGCAGCCATAATAATCCTGTTTTTTATAATTCTGGTAGTTATTCATTTTATCAGAAGATTACGTGCTGATATGATGGATCTGAAAAGAGGCATCATACCTGGTATCGTTGTAGGTATCGGATATATTTTTTCCTTGGGCTATATGATTATATTTGTTTCGGATCAATCGATTTTAGAAGCATTAATAGCCATACTGATCGTAACTCCCTTTATAGGAGGGGGGCTATGGATACTCTATTCCATTGGATTAGCAGTATCCAGAGATGCCTGGTCCGATAAGCTAATAACCCTTGATGCCTTGAAAAGGAAAAAGCTTTTCCCGGGTATAGGTATATCAATTCTACGAGGATTATCACTTGTCTTTATTATTCTGGGATTAGTTTCTATTCTTGAATATGCGGGGATTAATTATTTTTCCGGTTATTTTAAATTAGCGGAACATGAAAGTAATATTTGGAGTTCTCCTTTTCCCAGTTTGTTGCCTTTAATCGGTGAGGTTATATCATCATTTTATATAGTAACGGTTTTATATTTATTTTTTGCTCCCCTTATTAAGCAACAATTCAATAATAACAAATGGATATTAATCGTTATACCTCTGACTTCGATGTTTCTGGGTTTATCATTCACCCATATTTTTACTTAATGATTCAATCTGCTTATTAATTTAATAGTAGGATTTATCTTAACATAGTTTTATATAAAGTAAGATATCCACAGTGAGTTAGTTGCAAGTATCG
>CAZKMO010000140.1:0-9111 GCA_964554015.1 uncultured bacterium | reverse complement strand
GGTCGGATTACAGTGAGTCCATTCCCGCCTTTGTTACCTTGATAGGGATTCCTCTCTCCTATTCCATTGCGGATGGATTAGCTCTGGGTTTTATAAGCTATCCCATCATTAAATTGTTAAGCGGAAGGGCCAAAGAGGTTAGCTGGTTAATGTATGTCATTAGTATTATCCTGATTTTATATTTTATCTTTATTCGGGCAAAAATTGCTTGAAAGTGAAGGTAAAAATATTTTTTTGCTTGACATTCACTCAATAATTTATTAAATATAATTTAATTGTTTTTTATTATTTTATAGGCATCTATGAATAATCCGGAAATCTCTTTTTTAATTATACTAATTAATTTCAAATTTTTTCTTGGTAACGGGATATATAAGTGGAGTATACATAATGGCATTTGAACCCACCTGGAGATGGTTTGGTCCTCCGGATCCCATTACACTCTCAGAAATCAGACAAACCGGAGCCAGGGGGATTGTTACTGCCTTACATCACATTCCTTTTGGAGAAGTCTGGTCCAAAGATGAAATAATAAAAAGAAAACAGTTAATAGAAGCTGAAAAGCTGCCATGGTCGGTAGCGGAAAGTGTGCCGGTTCATGAAGATATCCATAAGAAAAAAGGGAATTATAAGCAATACCTAGATAATTTTAAAGAAACCCTAAGAAATCTGGGACAGTGCGGTATTGATACGGTGTGCTATAATTTTATGCCTGTGTTTGACTGGTTGCGCACTGATCTGGAAGTAGAATATGAAGATGGATCATTAACCACTCAATTTGAGGTAAAAGTTCTGGCAGCATTCGATCTTTTCATTCTGCAGCGAACAGAAGCTGAAAAAGACTATAGTAACATTCAAATTCAAAAGGCTGAACAATACTATAAAACCTTAAATGAAAGCCAAAAAGATAAATTAGTTCAAGCAGTTTTACTGGGATTTCCCGGTTCCTGTGATGCTTACACCCTGAAGGAATTAAAATCAGCTTTGCTGGAATATAAAGATATAGGAAGCCAGGAACTCCAGGACAATTTATTTTACTTCCTCAGGGAAATAATTCCGGTAGCCGAGGAAAACGGGGTATTCATGAACATCCATCCCGATGATCCGCCCTGGTCCGTACTTGGTCTGCCCCGGGTAGTAAAAAACAAAGAGGATATACAGCAGCTTTTACAGGTAATCGACTCGCCTGCCAATGGACTGACTTTTGGTACCGGTTCCCTGACTGCGGAGAAAAACAATGATTTGGTTGATATGGCGCATACCTTTGCCCCCAGAATCAATTTTATCCATCTTCGCAATATCATAAAAAAAGGTAATCATGCCTTTGTGGAAAGTTATCATCTGGATGGCGATATTGATATGTATGCGGTTATGAAAATACTTCTGGAGGAACAGAGACGGCGTATAAAAGAGCACCAAAAAAATTCGCGCCTGCCCCTGCGTCCGGATCATGGCCATCATATGGTAAGTGATAATGAGAAAAAAAATACCTATCCGGGTTATTCCCTAATGGGAAGAATAAGGGCTATGGCTGAATTGCGAGGCCTGGAAACAGCCGTAGAAAATTGTTTGGAATCTTAATATTGTTCAATTCAATCGCCTTTGATTAAGGAAAGAGGGAAGGAACGTTGTAAAAATCAGGTCCGGAGATGCCTCCGGAAGGGTATCAGGATAATAAACTGTTTTAGTAAATAATAAATATAATTAAGAAAAAATTAAGAGACGCACATTTATGAAACCTTCAACCGTAAAGAGACATAAAAAATATAATAAAGTAATAATAATTATAGGTGCCACTATACTAGTATTATTAAACAGTTGTTACAAAACTGATAAAAGAATCATAAAATTAGCTCATGCTTTGGATACCTCACATCCGGTTCATAAAGCTATGGAATTTATGGCGCAACGTGTTCAGGAAAAATCCCAGGGACAGATAGTAATAAATATCTATCCCAACCAGCAATTAGGAACCGAGGGACAATGTCTGGAATTATTGCAAATCGGCGTGATCGGTTTAACCAAGGTTTCAGCCGCAGTAATGGAGGGTATAGTGCCAAAATTCCAAATTTTCAGTTTTCCCTATATTTTTAATGATAAAGCACATTATTTTAAGGTACTGGACAGTGAAATCGGGGAAGAGTTGCTGCTGGCCGGAGAAGAATACTGGCTGCATGGATTATGCTATTATGATGCGGGGAGTAGAAGTTTTTACTGCCGGGAAAAAATGATTCTAAAACCGGAGGATTTAGCCGGGATGAAAATACGGGTTATGCAAAGCAATACTGCCATTCAGATGATAAAATATCTGGGCGGTTCAGCTACTCCCATATCCTGGGGGGAATTATACACAGCTCTGCAGGGTGGTGTGGTAGACGCAGCGGAAAATAATCCACCCAGTTTTTATTTATCTCATCATTACGAAGTATGTAAATACTATTCTCTGGACGAACATACTTCCATACCCGATGTTTTGGTAATAAGCTCCAGACTTTGGAATGATCTTAGTGAAAAAGAAAAACAATGGATTAAAAGCGCTGCCATGGAATCAGCTGATTATCAGAGAACATTGTGGGAAGAATCTGAAGAAAATTCCTTAAAAAAATTAAAAGAAGCTGGAGTGCAAATAGCACATCCGGACAAGGAACCATTCAAGCAAAAAGTAGAACCCATGTATGCTGCTTATAAAGATAATATAGAGATATATTCACTAATAACGAGAATTAAAAACATTAATTAATTAATTATAAGTGAAACTATGAAAATAAGAAAATTTATTGACAAGGTGCTAGAATCTTTTCTAGTAATAATAATGGGGTGCTTGGTCTTAGATGTATTATGGCAGGTTATATCCAGATACTTGTTAAAATCTCCCAGTTCCTTTACCGATGAACTGGCCCGATTTCTTTTAATCTGGGTCGGTATACTGGGCGCGGCCTATGCTGCCGGGAAAAAAATGCATTTAGCTATAGATATTATCGTCAACAAATTCAATACAAAAAATAAAATTATTATCTATAATTTGATCAATTTTGTAATTACTCTATTTGCATTTTTTGTTATGGTTATCGGTGGCAGCAACCTGATGTTCATACTACTCAAATTAGGGAATACAACCCCTGCCCTCTCCATCCCTATCGGGTATATTTATTCTGTAATACCCTTGAGCGGAATACTGATAATCTACTATTCAATTTTTGATATTGTAGCTACGGTCAAAGAAAAAGATAAAAATCAATCCAAAAAATAAAAAGGATTAATATGGAATTACTTGGTCCATTAGTATTAGTAATCAGTTTTATAATATTTCTTTGCTTCGGAGTTCCAGTGGCTTTCAGTCTGGGACTTTCGGCTGTACTTACCTTAATTATCAGTGTTGACTCCCTGGCTTCTTTTACCACCCTGGCCCAAAGAATGGCAACCGGTTTGGATAGTTTTACCCTATTAGCTATTCCCTTTTTCATACTGGCCGGTCAAATAATGAACAGAGGGGGAATAGCCATCAAACTGATTGATTTTGCCAAAGTAATAGTGGGAAAACTTCCCGGAGGGTTGGCATTTGTAAATATTATTGCTAATATGTTATTTGGTGCTATTTCCGGTTCTGCCGGCGCCTCCGCTTCCGCTATTGGTGGTTTCATGACCCCGGTGATGGAAAAAGAAGGATATCCCAAGCCCTTCAGCGCAGCCGTGAATGTTACTTCTGCTACCACCGGATTGGTAATTCCACCCAGTAATATTTTGATAGTATATTCCTTAGCCAGCGGAGGGGCCTCGATTGCCGCTCTATTCATTGCTGGCTATATCCCCGGAATTTTAATCGGATTCTCCTTGATGATAGTAGCCGGACTCTATGCCCGTCAATATGGAATTAGCACCCCAGAAAAAATTAGTTTTAAATACGCATTTATAAAATTCATTGATGCTGTTCCCAGCCTTTTATTACTGGTTATAGTAATCGGCGGAATTATTGCAGGAATTTTCACTGCCACGGAAGCTTCCGTTATTGCTGTTGCCTATACCTTAATTTTATCTTTCATCTATAGGCAAATCACCCTACGGGATCTTCCGGATATTTTTCTCCGTTCCATTGGAACTGTCTCCATCGTAATGCTGCTTATTGCTACGTCCATAGCCCTTTCCTGGGTTTTATCATTTGAAAATATTCCCCAGACTATCAGTTCCACTTTATTAAGCATTAGTAATAATGAAATTATAATATTCTTAATAATAAATCTTTTCCTGCTCTTTGTGGGTGTTTTTATGGATATGACTCCGGCAGTTCTTATCTTCACCCCCATCTTTCTACCGGTCATGATGCAGTTTAATGTGCATCCCATTCATTTTGGAATCATTATAATTGTTAATTTATGTGTGGGATTATGTACACCGCCCGTGGGTGCGGTATTGTTCATTGGTTGTAGTGTAGCTGGAGTGAAAATTGAAAAGGTAATTAAGCCTTTACTGCCTTTTTTTGTGGCTATGATAATTTCTTTATTGTTAATAACCTATATACCTGAAATCAGTCTGTGGCTACCAAAATTAGTCGGACTTATAAAGTAAAGAAGTTATGACCTGTTTAAAACCCTCGTCGATTTTCTGATAACCAATTCAGTTTCTAAAACCACTCGTTCATTGGGTAATAATTTTGAAGATTCAATATTCCTAATCAGTATTTCAGCTGCTTTTCTGCCGATTTCAAGTTGGGGTGCTCTTATGGTGGTCAAAGGAATGGGATAGGTTCTGGCATAATAAATATCATCATTGCCAATAATAGAAATATCATCCGGTACCCGAATATTTAATTCATGTAAGGCTGACATAACCACAAGTGCCTGTTGATCATTAAAGCAAACAATTGCAGTCGGATAATCCTGAGGGCTTAGATTCTTAAAATATTTAATAGTATTACCATAGCTTTCTTCATGGCGGGATCCTATGGGAACGATCATATCTTTTTTAAAAACCAGAGTACTTTCACTAAAAGCATGCCGGAATCCTTCAATCCTTTCCTGGGTATGGGATGACTGAATAGGACCGGCAAAATGGACAATCTTTTCATGTCCGCCTTCAATTAAATATCTGACTGCCTGCTTAATTGCTTTCAGGTTATTAATAGCAATAACATTAGCCTGTATTCCCTTAACATCCTCTAATAAAACAAAAGGATAATTAATCCTCTTCAAATTAAAAAGATGTTCGATTTCTGCTGTTCCTTCTACTATGGGAGAAATTATCACTCCTTTAATGTCCTTGGTAGAAAAAAGATGAGTAAATTTTATTTCACATTCATGAACATTCTCTGAACTGGCAACAATTAAGGAATACCCCTTGGAATTGGTATATTCTTTCACCCCGGTAGCTATGGAAGTATAAAAAGGATAATTCAGATCCTTGATGATTATGCCTATACTTTTGTCCAATTTTCCATTTTTTAAATTTCTGGCTACACCTCGGGGACGAAAGTTCAGCTGTTTCATTATTTCTAAAATATGATCCCTGGTTTGCGGCCTAACCGAATTTTTAGCATTGATAACTGCAGATACCGTTGCTTTTGATACTCCAGCCTCTTTAGCCACATCCTCTATGGTTATTCTCTTCATTAAATATCTCCAGTAAATTCCTGGTTCACATTTTTTTGAAACGGTTTAATTTTTCACTATTTTAAAATATACTTTTTTAAGATGGAAAAATCAACAAAAATCTTAGAAAATCCTTTAAAATGAAAAAAATTACTACAAAATAAATGGCATTTTTTACCTTGACTTTATAAAATGACTTTTTTATATTTGAAACGGTTCAAAATGTAAGGATAATCATATGAAACGATCAGATATTTATGCTTTTATTATAGTAATAGGTTTATTACTTCCCTTAAGTGAAATATTATCCTTAGAACCAACAAGTAAGAAATATTTATCAAAATTAACTGGAGCCTATAACACAGGAATGTATAAAAATCTATTAACCGAATTATTAGGTAAGAGCGAAGCACAGGTAAAGACAAAAATAGTCAGTGCTTATAATCAATTGTTTTACGGAAATAATAATACGCAGCGGATATACTATCCGGTGGAGCCGGATATGGCCTATATCAAAGACACCTACCACCATGATGTACGCAGCGAAGGCATGTCCTACGGTATGATGATTACAGTACAAATGGATAAAAAAGAGGAATTTGACCGTTTATGGAAATGGGCCAAAACCTATATGCAGCATACATCCGGACCCAGAAAAAACTATTTTGCCTGGCAATGTAAAATCAACGGACAAATAATAGATCCTAATTCTGCTTCGGACGGAGAAGAATGGATTGTTATGGCTTTGTTTTTCGCCGCCGGCAGATGGGGAAAGGGGCAAGGTATTTTCGATTACCAAGCAGAAGCCCAAGCAATTTTAGAGGCAATGTTAGACAAAGAAGCTCCAGACCAAACTGATAACATAAACAATATGTTTAATTTAAAAGAAAAACAAATTGTTTTTGTCCCTTTAAACAATGTGGATGATTTTACTGATCCCTCTTATCACCTTCCCCATTTTTATGAATTATGGGCGCTTTGGGCAGATAAAAATAATGATTTCTGGTACCAAGCTGCTCAAACCAGTAGAGAATTTCTAAAAAAAACAACCAATCCTCAAACCGGTTTAGCACCGGATTACGCTCACTTTAATGGTGAACCTATGGATGCTCCCTGGGGGGGGGGTCATGACGATTTTCGTTATGATGCCTGGCGAGTAGCCATGAACATAGCCGTTGATTATGTATGGTTTGCTAAAGATGAATGGGAAGTTTCATACTGCAACCGACTACTCAATTTTTTTCATTCCCAAGGAATTGAAGAATATGGAGATCATTATACCCTGGATGGTAAAAAATTAACCGATGATCACAGCACCGGATTGATAGCCATGAATGCAACTGCCTGTCTGGCTTCGACCAATGATAACCGTATTGATTTTCTTAAAGAATTATGGAATGTTGAAATTCCCGAAGGTGGGACAAGATACTATAACGCATTACTGTACATGCTTGCTTTGCTGCAACTCAGCGGTAATTTCCAGATCTATGATCCAACCAGCTAGACTGGTTCTTTAACAGTCAAAGGTGCAAAGATATATCGTATTTACATTAGATTTTTTTAAAGGAGTTCACATTATGCGAAGAAGACATCAATTCTTTACTCACCATAAATCTCTTGTGGCCTGGCAAGTATTTCTTCTAATGATTTGTTCCGTTTTCTCGCATATTATCTTAGCAAATGAAAATGAGTCCTATATTTCTACAAAAGGTGGGTCTTTTACCCTTTCCCAAGCAGGAGTGTCAGCACCATTATGTGCTAGTTCTCAAGATTATCCCGGAGTAATTCGAGTCTTAAGAATTCTTCAGACAGATATTAATAGGGTAACCGATGCCCAGCCTCCTCTTGCCCTTGATTCAATTCCCGCTTACCCGGAAATAGTATTGGTAGGAACAATAGGAAAAAATCCTTTTATAGATAGGTTAATACAAAATAAAAAAATTGATCCTGAGGGTATTGCCGGACATAGGGAGACTTTTCTGATCCAGGTAATTGACCATCCTTTTCCCAAGGTAAACCGTGCCCTGATAATCGCCGGTAGTGAAAAAAGAGGTACTATATATGGTATGTTTGATCTTTCCGCCCAAATCGGTGTTTCTCCCTGGTATTGGTGGGCCGATGTACCGGTAAAGAAAAAATCGAATATATATGTATTGCCAGGCCGCTATACCCAAGGGGAACCGGCTGTACAATATCGAGGTATTTTTATAAATGATGAAGCCCCGGCACTTTCCAGCTGGGTTTATGAAAATTTTGAAGGTTTTAATCATAAATTTTATGAGAAAGTATTCGAACTTATACTACGATTAAAAGGTAATTTTCTTTGGCCAGCTATGTGGGGCCGAGCCTTTTATGATGATGATCCCCAGAATCCCCGGTTGGCAGATGAATACGGAGTGGTAATCGGTACTTCCCATCATGAACCTATGATGCGTGCTCATGATGAATGGCGCCGTTACGGTTCAGGACCCTGGAATTATGAAAAGAATGAAAAAAAGCTGCAGGAATTTTGGAGAGAGGGCATTCGGCGTATGAATGACTATGAAAGTATTGTCACTCTGGGTATGCGTGGTGACGGCGACATGCCTATGAGTGATAAAGCCAACATCGCCCTTTTGGAAAAAATTGTAAAGGATCAGCGAGAAATTCTTGCCCAAGAATCAGGTAAAGACATTAAAAAAATTCCTCAAGTCTGGGCCTTGTACAAAGAGGTTCAGGATTATTATGATAAAGGCATGCAAGTACCCGATGATGTAACCCTTTTGTTCAGTGATGATAATTGGGGTAATATCCGCAGACTTCCCCAGTTACATGCTAAACCCAGGTCCGGAGGTTACGGTATTTACTACCATTATGATTATGTAGGGGGTCCCCGAAATTATAAATGGCTTAACACTATTCAGATTTCCAGAGTATGGGAGCAGATGCATTTGGCTTATGAATATGGAGTAAGACAAATCTGGATCGTTAATGTTGGCGATATTAAGCCCATGGAATTTCCCATTAATTTCTTTCTGGATTATGCCTGGAATCCTGAAAGATGGCCGGCTGAACGTCTGCCGGATTATTATCGTCTCTGGGCCGAGCACCAATTTGGCCCCGAACATGCCCGGGAAACTGCAGATATTATAGCCAAATATACCAAATATAATTCCCGGCGTAAACCCGAATTGCTTTCCCCCAGTACTTACAGTCTGGTCCATTACCGGGAAGCAGAAAGAATTGTAGAGGATTACAATATACTGGTTAAAAAAGCTGAAATAATTTATAATGACCTGCCTGAAAACTACAGAGCAGCGTATTATCAGCTAGTTTTACATCCGGTATCAGCCTGTGCTAATCTTAATGAATTATATGTTACAGTGGGGAAAAACCGGCTCTATGCTGAACAAGGAAGAGCTGCTACCAACCAGATGGCAGAAAAGGCCAGGGCTTTATTTGAAAAAGATGCTGAAATCACTCATTACTATAATAAAATAATGGCAGGTGGTAAATGGAACCATATGATGGATCAAACTCATATTGGATA
>CAZKMO010000139.1:0-9123 GCA_964554015.1 uncultured bacterium | reverse complement strand
TGATAATATGTGATGATTTTAACCTCCCCCTAGGTAAGATAAGGATGAGGAAAAAAGGCAGTGATGGAGGGCAAAAAGGACTTGCCTCCATCATCATGTCTCTAAATAATGACAATATTCCCAGATTACGATGCGGGATTGGTTATAGGGAAGATACAGATGCTTCTGAGTATGTTCTGTCACCATTTTCAGAAGCACAAAGAGACAAGGTGGAAAAGATGATACAAACCGCTGGTAATGCAGTAATTGATTTTATCCACAAAGGTATTGATAGGACTATGAATAATTATAATTAATGATACAAGTAATTAACCCTGTTCTTTCTTGCCTTAAGTAGGAAAGAACCACAAGACCGAAGGGAGGTGAATTAATGAAAAGAGAATATGAGACCACATTTATTTTAGATGCACGTTTGAGCCCAGAAAAAATTGATACTAAGTTAACTGATATCGACAAAATAATTAAGGAAAATGGTGGTAAGGTAAGTAATGTAGACCGTATCGGTAAACGCAGGCTTGCCTATGAAATCAATAAAAACCAATATGGATATTATGTATGTTATCGGTTTGCTATTGAAGGAGATAAGGTTATCGAGTTAAGAAGGAGGTATTCTTTAGAGGAGTCAATTCTTCGTTATCTCACCATTTGTATACCCAAAGTTGTATTAGAAACGGAGGGAAAAGATCAGGAAAAGAATAAGGTGAAAGATCAACAAAAAGATCAGCAACAAGATAAAAAAGAGGATCAAGAACAAAATCAAGAAGAAAATCAAGAAGAAGATTCAGTTAGTATAGAATAAAATAATTAAAATTTTCATTTTTTAATGTAGAGAATGAATTATGAATAATTTTAAAACACCTGAGATTAATAATGTTATTATATCTGGTAATGTCATTAAAGATCCTTCCTATAGATATACATCCAAAGGAATAGCAGTCAGTAATTTCCCCCTTGCTGTCAAGCGCACCTTCAGAGATAAATCCGGTATAGAGAAAGAAAGCATATGCATTGTGGGAGTAGTTGCCTGGCATAAGTTAGCTGATATTTGTATGAAGAATCTGGGCAGGGGTAGTAGTGTACTTATAGAGGGAGAATTGCAAAGTAGAAATATTGTAATTGAGGAGAAGAAACAAAGAATTGTTGAGGTTAAAGCAAGACAAATACAGTTTCTAGATGATAGTAAAAAATCTCAGGATCAAATAATAAATGAAAAAAATTATGAATTACATGAAGATGAAAATAGAAATGAAGTAGAAGAAAAAGTTAGCAATGAGTCTGAAGTGGATGCTGGAGATAATGAGAATGATAATCCTATGAAAGGTGAGTTTGATTTCGGCTTTCAGGATATACAAATTTAAATTTATTAAGGAGGAGAACAATTGCTTAATATACGGAAAAAGCGTATTTGTCGGTTTTGTGAAAATAAGGTAAGATACATTGATTATAAAAATCCCAAATTATTAATGAAATTTACCAATGATGTAGGAAAGATTCTTCCCAGGAGAACAACCGGAACCTGTGCTCGTCATCAGCGGCAATTAGTACGAGCTATAAAAAGAGCTCGATTTCTTGCCATAATTCCTTATGTATCAACTATGCCGAAGTAATAATTCCAATAGTAAATCATATTTATTTAATCATAAGGTGTTGTATGAAAGTTATATTAAAAAAAGATTTTGAAAGTTTAGGAGATAGTGGTACCATTGTTGAGGTGAAAAGTGGCTATGCCCGAAATTTTCTGTTTCCTCAGGGAATAGGTGTTATTGCTAACAAAAAGAATATGAGAATATTCCAAGAGGAAGAAAAGCGGAAAGAATACCAGGAAAACAGAGAGAAACGACAAGCAGAAGAATTAGCAAAAAAGTTAGATAATGTATCATTAACTGCCACTGTTAAAGTAGGTGAGGAAGATAAAGTTTTTGGATCTGTAACCTCTCAAGATATTGCTACTCTTTTAAAAGAAAAAGGATATGAGATTGATAAGAGAAAAATAGAATTAGAAGATCCTATTAAAGCCTTAGGTGTTTATTCGGTAGTGATTAAATTACATTCAGAGGTTGAAGCAAAAATACGCCTTTGGGTGGTTAAAGAATAATCAATAATTAGGTCACGCGTGAAATAATGTGTGGAGAGAAAATAGGGAGGTAAGAAAATGGAAAATGTTTTACCTGAATGTCAAAAATGTAATACGGGAATATTAATTCCCTTATCGGATTATGGAAGAGAAGGAGCTGGAATACGCTACAAGGCATGGGTTTGCACAAATCCAGAATGTGGATTTAACATTCGAATTGATAATGGTGAGATTAGTTATGGCAGAGATCTTACCCACTCAAATAAGTAATGAGGTAATTTAATAAAGCACAGGAAATTAAAATAATCATAGCTGATTTCCTGTGCTTTGGTGGTTTTATGAAATATTCAAAATTAATAAATAATAAGTTTTTAAAAAATTTTAGGGTTAAATTCTTTTCCTTTCTTTGCGCTCTCTTTCTCTGGTTTTATATTGTTTCAGATAATGTTTATCGTCATACATTTGAGGTTCCCATAAGAATTAAGAATAAACCGGAAGGGTGGGTTCTGGCTGATAAAATTCCCTCAACCATAATGGTGGGATTCCGGGGAAAGGGAAAGAATTTTTTAAGTTTTCAATATGATGAAAAGTATATAGAATTGGATTTAAGGGGAAAAACGCAAACCACTACCTTTAAGATACAGCCAGAAATGATAAAGGGTATAAACAATGATCTTAATATACAACCGTTGGAAGATATACATCCGGATACCATAACCGTAAAATTAGATCGCTTCATGGAAAAGAAAATTCCGGTGCAATCAAACTTGGTCATTAATGAACTTAATGGATACACTCAGGTCGGTCCAGTACAATTTGATCTTGATTCGATTACGGTCAGTGGGCCACGATTAAAGGTAAATCAAATAAGTAGTGTGTATACCGAGAGAATAAGATTTGAGAGAGTTGTAAAGAATCTATCCGGGAAGGTGAAAATTACTCCGAGTAAATATAATACAGTCAAATATTCAGCCTATTCAGTCCATTTCAAGGTAGATATACAACGTATCGGGGAAGTCGTTTTCGACCGTATTCCGGTAAACATTATAAATGTTCCTTCCGGTACAGCGGTAAAAGTCATTCCCTCTACCTTATCCTTAAAACTTCAGGGTGGAGTAGATCTGCTTAAATCTATAGAAAGGGAAGATATTTCTGCCCATATTGATTTTAGTACTCGATACCGATATAAACGGGATAAGATACCAGCTACAATTCAGGTACCCAATGATATCAGTTTTACTGATGTTAAACCACATTATTTTGAACTTGTAGTGGAAAGATGATTGTACTCGGACTTGATACATCCTGTGACGATACTGGTGCTGCAATAATAAAAAATAATAAGATACTTTCCAATAAAGTTTCCAGTCAATTAATTCATAATCAGTTTGGGGGGATTGTACCGGAGCTTGCTTCCAGAGCCCATATTAAATTATCAATCCCGGTCATCCAACAGGCATTAACTGAAGCTAATATCAGTATAGATGAAGTTAATGGTGTTGCCGTAACTAAGGGACCGGGTTTGGTTGGTTCCCTGCTTATCGGTCTCTGTATAGCCAAGGGATTGTCTCTGGCTTTGGATATCCCCTTTATAGGCGTAAATCATCTGGAAGGCCATATATTCAGTAATTTACTGGCCGATCCGGATCTTTCTCCTCCCTTTGTGGTATTAATTGTATCAGGAGGTCATACGCAACTGGTCATGGTAAAGAAATGGGGAAAGTATGAGATTTTAGGAAAAACCAGAGATGATGCAGCCGGAGAGGCTTTTGATAAGGTTGCCAAAATGTTAGATTTAGGATATCCGGGCGGACCCGTCATTGAAAAAGTAGCTAACCAGGGAGATCTCAATTATACTCGATTTCCCCGGGCCTTTTTAAAAGAAGGAAGTTTTGATTTCAGTTTCAGTGGCTTAAAAACAGCGGTTATGAATCATATATATAATATTGGGGAGAAAGAAAGGAAAAAACATAGTGCGGATATCGCCATTTGCTTTCAGGAAGCAGTTGTCGATGTTTTGGTTAAGAAAACCATAAAGGCAGCCCAAAAACAGAAGGTGGACCACATATGTCTGGCCGGAGGTGTAGCAGTAAATAAACGATTACGAAATAGATTCCAACAGGAGGCTAAAGCAGCTGAAATGGAGGTATTATATCCCTCACCCCAATTATGTACAGATAATGGTGCTATGATTGCTGCGGCTGGGTTATTTTACCTGAAACAGGGAAATCACTCTCCTGATTCTCTTTCTCCCGATCCCTCTTTAAATTTTTAAAATATTTTAATAAATGGAAGCAATGTTTAGAATTTCGGGAAGTATGTATCTTTTTATACTTTTAACACTTATGGGGATTGGTTTTGTGGTATGGTTTTATTACCGGACCATACCGGCTGTATCAGTCACTTATAAAGTTATTTTTATTTTATTAAGAAGTATGGCTCTTCTTCTTCTCTTGCTGGTATTTTTCGGAACCATCCTGCAGTTACATTTTATACGGGAACAAAAAGCTGATATAGTGTTGTTATGTGATAATTCTGCCTCCATGCAGATTTCTGATAAGGGGAATAAACGTTCCCTGGTATTAAAGGAATTTTTACAATCCCCGACCTGGCAACACCTGAGACAACGATACCATATTCATCCCAATACCTTTGCGGAAAATACGTATCAACGCAGTGATGATTTTTTGGATTCATTATTATTCCAGGGTAGAGGAACAGATATAGCTCAGGCCTTGATTGCCGTAACTGAACAGAAATATAATAACACACCTCGAGCCCTCCTATTATTTTCAGACGGTAACTATACCATTGGTGATAATCCCATCCGCATAGCGCATCAATTGCAAATTCCCGTATATGCTGTTGCTATCGGAGATACTACGGAAAAGTCGGATATACTCATTACTCAGGTGCTTACCAATGATATAACCTATAAGGACAATATAACTCCCTGTGCCGTTTCTATACAGGGATCTGGATTTGGTGGTAAGCAAGTAACGGTTAGCCTACAACAGGATGAAAAAATAATGGCCCGAAAAAGAATTACTATTCCCTATAATAATCAGGAAGCAACCGTGAATTTTGAATGTAAGCTGGATCAAACAGGAATGAATAAATTAACCGTGGAAGTGGATAGTTTGGCAAAAGAATTGACTGGGGAAAATAATCGACGGGAATTTTATATTAAAGTATTGGAAAGCAGAATCAAGATACTACTTTTGGCCTCATCACCTTCACCTGATCTGGCTTTTCTGAAAAGGATACTGGAAGCAGATAAAGATGTGGAACTGACAGTAAGAACCCAGAAGATAACAGGGGGATTTTATGAAGGAAGTGCTCCGGATAAATCAGATTTTGATAACTGTGATGTGATTATCCTGCTGGATTTTCCCTCCTCTTCAACCTCTCAATTTGTTTGGCAGAGGCTGCAGTCCATTATTGTGGATACCCAAAAACCCTTTATGTTCTTTGCCGGCAGAAATTTTGATAGAGAAAAAATTAATACCCTGAAAAACTTCCTGCCCTGTACCATAGATGGTAAAATACAGGGGGAAACAGAATCACCCCGGGTGAATCAAGAAAATAATACTCATCCCCTTTTACATATTAATCAAACTGGCAATACCTCTTATTGGAATACCTTGCCTCCTATCTTTCCTGCCTGCCGGATCTCCCGGATGAAACCAAATGATCTAGTTTTATGTGAAACTGAAAATGACATGTATTCGCCACAGACATCCTTAAGCAAACATCCGCTCATTCTGGTACATCAGGCTGGGAGGGATAAATCCATAGTTTTTTTGGGATATGGTTTTTATCGTTGGGATCTGGTCATGTGGGGATTAGGAAAATCCAACGAAATACTACAGGGATTTATAGGAAATGCAGTGCGCTGGCTTTCGGTTCAGGAGGAAAGTGACCGGATTATTCTAAAGACCAGTAAGTATAATTATAAAGCGGGAGAAAAGGTATTTTTATCCGTGCAGGTATATGATCAGGCCTTTAAACCTTTATCCGGAGCTGAGGTTCAGGTGAGCCTGGAGACTCCTCAGGGCAGGGAAAGTATTAAGCTCTCTGATAGGGGAAATGGTCAATATTTAGCAGAGAAAAGATTTTTTCAAAGCGGAAATTATACAATTGCAGCAGAGGCACGATTGGGAAACCAGATATTAGGAAAGGATGAAGAGGAGTTTTCGGTGGATAGCTTTAATCCTGAGTTTCTCCAGACCCGGGCAGATTTTGGTCTTTTAAGAAATATATCCTCGGTAACCGGAGGAAAATTCTTTACGGCAAGCACTATGGATTCTCTGGATCACTACCTGAAATTCGAACCTGTACAGGTTGAATTAAGCAAAGAAATTGAATTTTTCCAGTCTCCCTGGATTTTAGCTTTTATAATCCTTCTTTTATCTGCGGACTGGTTTTTGAGAAAACGCAAAGGGATGTTGTAATTGCCTTCCTGCTATTAAATAATCTGAGATTGAACATCCCTAGGTGACCACAACTGGTTCTGTGAAAAAGATGTTTATTCCTTGGGCAGACAGGACATCATCATAATTAAGGAGATAATAACATGAAGTACCACAATTTAGGTAGTAGCGACTTATACGTTTCCGTGATTGGCCTTGGTTGTATGGGTATGTCTGATTTTTACGGCCCAGGAGATGAAAGCGAGTCGATTGCTACCATACATCGAGCGATTGAATTAGGGATTAATTTCTTTGATACAGCTGATATGTATGGCCCCTTTAGCAACGAGATGTTGGTCGGCAAAGCCATTGCTGATCGGCGGGACAAAGTGATTTTAGCCACCAAATTCGGCATTCATCGCAATGAACAAGGCGATTTTTTAGGTCTCAACAGTAAGCCGGATTATGTCCGCTCAGCTTGTGATGCCTCTTTGAAGCGGCTGGGCTTGAATCATATTGACCTTTATTACCAACATAGAGTTGACCCGGAAGTGCCGATTGAGGAAACTGTCGGAACCATGGCAGAATTGGTGAAAGCGGGCAAAGTACGCTATTTAGGCTTATCTGAAGCGGACCCAGAAATTATTCGGCGGGCGCATGCCGTGCATCCGATTATGGCTTTGCAAACAGAATATTCCTTGTGGAGTCGTGAGCCGGAGAAAGAGATTTTAGCCACCACCCGCGAGTTGGGTATCAGTTTTGTCTCTTACAGTCCGTTGGGACGAGGTTTTTTGGCTGGACAATTTAAAAAATTTGAAGATTTACCAGAGGGTGATTGGAGACGAACCAACCCCCGTTTTCAAGGTGAAAATTTTGAGAAAAACTTAATCCTTGTGGGGCGCATCACCGAGATTGCTCAGGATAAGGGGGTTACACCGGCACAACTTGCCTTGGCCTGGGTGTTGGCACAAGGCGAGGATATTGTCAGCATCCCTGGCACCAAACACCGTACCTACCTAGAACAAAACGTCGGTGCAGTTGATGTTATCTTAACCGAAGAAGATTTAACCCGCATCAATGAGGCATTTCCGATAGATGTGGTCGTTGGGTCGCGGTATTAGGGCTGGGCTTTGGGATGTAATTTTGAAATTAGACTTATCCCAAATAATCAATAAGAAATATGGCATAAAAACACTCCCGCTCCGCAGGGCCTCCGACCCCTGAAGAAAAAGAAGTTGTTAAATTGTCACCCTGAGCGGAGTCGAAGGGTGACAATTATAATAAAAACAAATATCCCTCGACTTCGCTCGGGATGACATTTTTATAAAATTAATTTTTTTGGACAGCTTCGATTAAACTAAATTAAATGTGCCTGTTACCCGTTGAACAAGAATTTTATAATTTTTTACTTGACATTTTACAATTAGATTATTATATATTACTATTATACTTTATTAATTAACCAATTGTTATGTGTTGTTTAGGAAAAAATTTATCCATATTTAGACAAATGATTTGCCAATTATTAGACAGAAGTTGTTTTTGGCTATATTTGGATAATTTTTGTACAATATTAGACAATTGGTTTAGTGATGTTGGGTAGATAATATTATGTTATACCCATAAGTAATTATTCAAGGTAGGCATGTTTAGATTTTTTAAAAATTGCATCTTTTGTGACTCGAAATTACCTGAAAAGAACTCAGGTGAAGGTGAACATGTTATCCCAAAAAATATTTATGGATTTTGGCATATTTACGATATTTGTGAAAAATGTAAAGAATATTTTGGCAACAATGTTGACCAACTTTCCATCCATGAACCACTTATACTTCAATCAATAAAAATTTTAGGCCTACCAGATTTTGAAAAATATGTTTCAAATATACCATTTAAGGCAGATGATGTTGTAACTGACAAAGAAAAAGAAATATTATATAACAACGGTGAATTTAGAATTAGAGTAAACAAAGATAAAGATGAACATCTAGAATGTCCACCGGATTTGTCGGAATTAATAGCAAAAAAATGGATACAAGAAAATATATTAAAAAAAATATCGAATGATGAATTTGATAGCGAATATAAAAAATTCAAGGATGACCTAAAACCAGGTGAGAAAATACGTTCGGAAAAACTCGGTTATGAAATGACATTTAGCCAATATCATAAACCTGAAATTAATATAAATTCAGTAAAGAACATAAGCCCACTAATAGCTAAAATATGTGCTATATTTCTAAGATATATATTATCAGATGAACAACTTAATCTGGTGCCCAATTATAGTGAGTTAATACAGCATGCAAGATATAAAAATTACTTATCAAAATGTATTATTCAATTTCATCCTTTGTTCAATGATGATTCCTATGATAAGGTACATATTATTAAATCATATTCTAATGATAATGGTATTTTTATAGATGTAACTTTCTTCGCTTATGTAAATTGGCGTGTTTTCGTTCCAGTTGATTCACTAATTGAATTCCTAGGTTTAAATGGTTCACCCTCGGACAGTATTATGATGTTGTTCTATTTTATGGATAAGAATAATAAAACTAAAGAATTTTGTTTTCGACCACGTGGTAGTAAAGAATATCAAAGGTATATCATTAACTGTTAAAAAAAGTATAA
>CAZKMO010000138.1:0-9123 GCA_964554015.1 uncultured bacterium | reverse complement strand
CAGAACCATGAAAATGGAAGAGATAATCACGGAATTAAAACAAAGTATATAAATGAGGAGTTTTAGTAATGTTATACCATTTATTATATCCGTTACGGGAAAGCTTTATTGGATTCAATCTTTTAGGATATATAACCTTCAGATCAGCAGCTGCAGCCATTACAGCTCTTTTTATTACTTTTTTAATAGGCCCTCGATTAATAGCTTGGTTGAAAAGAAGAGAGTTTGTGGAAACCATCAGGGAAGAAACACCCACTGCTCATCAGAAAAAGGCAGGTACTCCTTCCATGGGAGGAGTGATAATCCTAATCGCTCTGCTGCTTCCGGTATTATTGTTTGCCAAATTAAATAATCTATATATTCAGTTGATTGTAATAGCAACTGCCTGGATGGGAGTGGTAGGATACTGGGATGATTATTTGAAGGTAATAAAAAAATTTCCTCACGGTTTGATCGCCAGATATAAATTATTCGGTCAGATACTGCTGGGAGTTTTTATAGCCATGGCAATAACTTTCTCCCAAGAGTATGAAAGTATAGCCTGGTGTACAACTGTACCCTTTTTCAAGAATTTACTTTTTAATCTAGGCTGGTTTTATTTTCCCTTTGTGGTCATAGTTATCACGGGGACTTCAAATGCGGTTAATCTAACTGATGGTTTGGATGGATTAGCTATTGGATTGGTAGCAGTAGCAACCCTGGCCTGGGCTGGTATGAGTTATGTAACCGGAAGAGCTGATTTCAGTGAATATCTGAATATTGTTTATTTAAAAGGATCCGGAGAACTTACCATATATTGCGGGGCTTTAATAGGCTCTTCTTTAGGATTTTTGTGGTTCAACAGTCATCCTGCTTCTGTGTTTATGGGTGACACCGGAGCCTTGTCCCTGGGAAGTGGTTTGGGTACTATGGCGGTTTTATTAAAAAAAGAATTGCTGGTTCCCCTGGTGTGCGGGGTGTTCTTTGCCGAGATTATTTCGGTTATATTGCAGGTGGGCTCGTTTAAATGGCGGAAGAAGAGAATTTTTAAAATGGCACCATTGCATCATCATTTTGAACTGAAAGGGTGGGCAGAAGAAAAAGTAGTAGCCCGGTTTTGGATAATAGGAATTCTGCTAGCACTTTTAACCCTCAGTACTTTTAAAGTCAGATAGGAGAAACGGGTGTCCTTTTTGTTAAAATATTTAAAAAATAAAAAAGTTACAGTACTGGGAGCAGGAACCAGTGGTATTGCAGTTGCCCTGCTTTTAAAAAGAAAGGGAGTAAAAGTCTTTATCAGTGAACAGCAGCCTGAAAAAGAAAAATACAAAGAGAAGAAAATATTGGGAAAAAAAGGAATTCCTTTTGAATTTGGCGGACATTCAGAGCAAATCTATGAAACCGATGTTCTGGTGGTAAGTCCGGGGATTGCCCTGAATGATATTAGGGTGAAAAAAGCAAGGGAAAGAGGTATATCCGTGTATGGAGAACTGGAAGTTGCTTTCTGGTATTGTCAGGCGCCGGTTATAGCAGTTACTGGTTCCAATGGGAAGTCGACCACTACAGAATTAATTGGTGATATATTTAAACAGGCAGGGAGAAAACATGAAGTAGCAGGAAATATTGGGAGGCCATTTGCAGAGATTGCTGATTCTATAACTAAAGAAAGTACAGCTATTATAGAGGTAAGTAGTTTTCAACTTGAGACTATAAAGAGTTTTCATCCCAGCGTTGCAATTTTTTTAAATTTGACTCCTGATCATCTGGATCGTCATATTTCCCTGCCGGAATATGGTAAGTTAAAAGCACGGATATTTGAAAATCAAACCGAAGGTGACTATTTAATTTATAACGGACAGGATTCATATGTATCCAAACTGGTTAAAAAGAGTAAAAGTCAAAAGATAGTTTTCAATAAAAAGCATTCTTCAAATCCTTGCGGGTATATAGACAAGGAAAAATTGATTTTTAATATAAAGGGTGAAACCAAAGAACTTATTGATTTGAATGCTTTGTATTTAAAAGGAAAACATAATGCCGGCAATGCTCTGGCAGCCGCACTCAGTGCCCGGGTAATGGATATTGAATGGAAACCGATCCGGCAATCCTTAGAGACATTTAAAGGATTACCTCATAGAATGGAATTTGTGAGGAAGAAAAACGATGTAGTCTGGATTAATGATTCCAAAGCCACAAATGTCGAGGCTGTATGGTATGCCCTGGAAAGTTTTGATACCCCCATAATACTCATTGCCGGAGGCCGGGATAAGGATACAGATTTTTCCAAGCTTCATGATCAGGTTGCCAAAACAGCGAGATTGGTAATCCTTTTAGGGGAAGCTGCCCTCAAAATGAAAAAGATGTTAAAAGGCATACCGGTACGTCTGGTGGAAAATTTAGAACAGGCTGTCAAGCTGGCGGATTCCCTGGCAAACCCAGGGGATGTGGTTTTACTCTCTCCCTCCTGCGCTAGTTTTGATATGTTTGCCAATTTCGAACAAAGGGGAAATACCTTTAAAACTTTAGTGAATAATTTATAAGAGATGCTATGATACCCATAAGAGAAAAAAGAATAGACACCATACTACTCATTGCAGTTATAATCCTGGTATTAATTGGGGTTATGATGGTGTACAGTTCCAGTTCATATCGGGGAGCAGAGCGTTATAATAATCCTTTCCAATTTGTAGAACAACACATCATAAGAGTGGTAATCGGATTTTTACTGCTTTTTATTATTTCCCGAATTGACTATAGAATGTTATATATCATTGCCCCTTTTCTTTATTTAATAGGCATAGGATTGCTTTTTTTAGTTTTGATGTCACCTGAATTTCACGGAAGTCACAGATCGATAATTTTATTCGGTAAAAGGTTTCAACCTTCAGAATTCATGAAATTATTTTTAATTATTTATTTGGCAGCAGTATTTAGAAAAGGGGATGAATCTCCTGGCTTATCAGGGAAACCTCTACTGGTTCACTATGGACTTTTCCTTTTAGTAGTTGTATTGATTTTTTTGGAGCCGGATCTGGGGACTGCAGTTGTCGTTTTTCTCATCGGTTTTATTATGTTTTTATTAGGAGGAGTCAAATGGAAAAATCTTTTTTTAATGATATTCCCGCCTGCAGTCATGCTTTTTACCAGTATTATGATTTTTGATTACCAGCGAAATAGAGTTATCAGTTTTATTGATTCAGTATTAAATCCGCAAAATGCCGGTTATCAGATACAACAATCACTTATCGGATTGGCCCATGGTGGAATTCTGGGTGTAAGTTATGGAGGGGGAAAACAGAAATTACTGTTTCTGCCAGAACCGTTTTCGGATTTTATATTAGCCAGTGTGGGCGAGGAATTGGGGTTTATAGGTATTTTGTTTGTTTTTGTATTACTGGTAATTATTATCTGGCGAAGTATCCGAGTAGCAGTTTCAGTGGAAGATCAGTTTGGGTTTCTTCTGGTAGGAGGAATTGTGACTATGATAATAATCAATGCCATTCTGAACAGCGGAGTAGTGGTTAATCTTTTACCCACAACCGGACTTCCTTTTCCTTTCTTAAGTTATGGTGGCTCTTATTTAATAGCGGACTTAATTGGGATTGGGGTTATCCTGAATATTTCCAAGAAAATTACATCATAAGGATTAAATTTATAAGTTTGATACCATGAGAAAATATTCCTACCCAAATAATAAAACCCTAGCAGTACTTTTTACCGGAGGAGCAACCGCTGGACATCTTTTCCCGGCTCTGGCTCTGGCTCAAGAAGTGAGTAAACAGAGAAATTGTTTGATTGGATTTGCTGGCAGCAGAAAAGGTCTGGAGGCTAAAATTATTCCGGAAAAAGGGTATCCCTTTTATTCACTCTGGATCAGTGGTATACAGAGAAAAAGATTTTTTGGCAACCTTCTCCTTCCGGTTAAAATTCTGGTATCATTATTTCAGGCAGGAAAAATCTTAATGAGCTTCAAACCGGAAATTATTGTCGGAACCGGAGGATATGTAAGCTGGCCGGTGTTAACCGTCGGGATAATTTTAAGAAAAAGAATCATCATTCAGGAACAGAATCAATTCCCGGGATTGGTTACCAGACTCATTGCTCCTTTTTCTGATTCCGTGCATTTAAGTTTCGAAAGTTCAATTCGCTATTTCAAGAAGAAAAGTAATCTTCATATAACTGGTAATCCCACTCGCAGTGATTTGGAAAATAAAAATACTCATCAGAGTTATGATTATTTTCAACTGGATAGCAATAAAACTACCCTATTTGTATTGGGAGGCAGTCAGGGATCGCTTTTTATCAATAAGATAATTATCAGGTATCTGCCCGGATTATTAGAACAAGCCGATGTTCAGATACTCTGGGCAACCGGGGATAACTGGTATGAGTGGATAAAGAAAGAGACAGAAAAATATTCTCAGGTTAAGGTACATCCCTTTATAAAGGAAATGGGTTATGCCTATGCTGTCTGCGATCTTTTGGTATGTCGGGCCGGGGCAACCACGGTAGCCGAGATTACCAGACTGGGAATTCCTACTGTATTTATTCCCTTATCTACATCGGCAGCAGATCATCAATTGTATAATGCCCAGGTATTATCTCAAGCCCGAGCAGCAGAAATGATTCTGGAAAAAGAGATTGACCATAGATTTCTCCCTGTTATTAAAAGTTTACTAAATAATGCGGGGAAGAGGGAAAAAATGGGGGAAAAAGCAAAAGATTTTAGCAAACCCAATGCTGCAGAAGTTATTGCCAGAGATATTGTAAGGAGATAAATTATGAAAAAAAATCTTAATGTTTTAATAGCTGATAATGAAAGTATTGTTATATCTGATTTAAAGGATCGGTTACACGGATGGGGATATAAAGTTTTTACCTCTGAGGAGGGTAATGCTGTTACCAGTGAGTGGATTAAGAAAAATAATCCGGATGCAGTAATTATTGATGATGATTTTCCCTTTTTGGAAGCAGGTATTCAAAAAGCTCTGGAAATTTCTCAACAGCATCGAATAGGAGTTATTTTATTATGTGCCTGGATGAATGATAAGATAAAACGAATCAGTGCTGAGCTGGAATCATTTAAGTGCCTTTCCAAACCATTTACTAATGAAGAGTTACAAAAAAGTTTGGAACAGATATTGAAGAAGCAGAAAAATTAATTTAGAGGAAATAAATATTTTAGGAAGAACTAAAAAAATTCATTTTGTGGGTATCGGAGGGATTGGAATGAGTGGTATTGCTGAAGTTCTCATTAATTTGGGTTTTACAGTAACCGGTTCCGATATCAGACTCTCATCCACCACCAGTCATCTGGAAAAATTGGGGGCTCGGATTTTTCAGGGACATAATCCTGGAAATGTAGCGGATGCAGATGTGGTTGTGTATTCTTCGGCAGTAAAACTGGATAATGCGGAAATCCGTTATGCACATTCCCAGAAGATTCCAGTAATTCGCCGGGCTGAGATGCTGGGTGAATTAATGCGCCTGAAACAAGGTATTGCAGTTGCCGGTACCCATGGGAAAACTACTACCAGCTCCCTGGTGGGTATGGTTTTACAAAAGGGAGGTATAGATCCCACTTTAATTGTAGGGGGAAAAGTTCGCAGTTTAAAAACCAATGCTAAACTTGGCCGCAGTGATTATATGGTGGTAGAAGCAGATGAGTTTGATCGTTCTTTTCTGAAATTGGTACCCAATATAGCAATTATAACCAATATTGAATCGGATCATTTGGATTGCTATAAAGATCTGGATGAAATAAAGAAAACATTTTTGCAGTTTGCCAATAGTGTTCCTTTTTACGGATTGATAATTTATTGCCTGGATGAGAAAGCCCTGCAGGAGATAGCTCCCGATTTTGAACGCAGGATTATGACCTATGGATTCGATCCCCAGGCTGAGGTCCGGGCAGTGGATATTAATTTGGATAAATTCAATGTTGATTTTACTGTTAGGTGGAAGAGTAAAAGTCTGGGAAGAGTGGCATTGAAATTACCGGGTGAACATAATGTTAAAAACAGTCTGGCAGCCATAGCTGCTGGTCTGGAATTTAAGATGCCTTTCAAAAAGATAAAACAAGCGCTGGAGGAATTCAGTGGTGTACACAGACGTTTTGAGATAAAAAAAGATCAGGATGATATTTTAGTTGTTGATGATTATGCTCATCATCCTACTGAAATAAAGGCAAGTTTAAAAGGAGCACGGGGCGGTTTTGACAAAAGAATAATTGCCGTCTTTCAACCTCATCTTTTTTCCCGGACCAGGGATTTCTATAAGGATTTTGCTCAGTCATTCTTTGAGGCGGATATATTAATTGTGACTGCCATCTATCCGGCTAGGGAAAAACCAATCCCAGGAGTGAATGGAGATATGATTGCAAATGAGGCACTAAAGATGGGGCATAAAAAAGTTTTTTTTATAAAAGAAAAAAATGAGGTAGTAAAAAAATTACTGGAGATAGTAAGAAAAGGTGATTTAATCATTACTATTGGCGCAGGAGATATTTGGAAAGTAGGGGATCTATTTATTAAAGAGTATTGGCCATGCAAACCTTAAAAAGTCAGCAATTTCAACGCTTAAGAGAAGTATTTAAAGGAGAAATTTTAATCGATGAACCTTTAAATGATCATACCACCTTTCGCATTGGAGGACCTGCAGATTTTTATGTATATCCCAATGATTGGGATGACCTGAAAAATCTTCTGATTTTATGTAATGAAGAACAGATTAAAAGATTTGTGATTGGAAATGGTTCCAATCTTTTAGTACATGATAATGGTTTTCGGGGCATAATTATTGATCTCTCCAGAGGTTTTGATACTATCCGCTCTGCAGGATTGGTGGTGTATGCCGGAGCAGGAGTTTCCATAAATGATCTGTTGAAGTATTGTGTCGAGCGGGGACTGTCTGGGATGGAGCCTTTAATAGGTATTCCAGGACAAATCGGAGGTGCTATTTGTCTGAATGCAGGAGCCTGGGATATGGAAATAAGTAATAATCTTCTTTCCGTGGAAATACTGGATGAATATGGTACTGAGGAAAAAATAAACCATGATGAGATTGAATTTGGCTACAGATATACGGATCTGCCGGAAAAAGGAGTTATTGTGGGGGCTCGATTCCAGCTTAAAGAAGGAAATCCCAGAGAAATGGCAGAGAAACAAAGAGGATTTATGAAGAAGCGAAAGGAGAAGCAGCCACTTAGTTTACCTTCTGCAGGGTCAATTTTTAAAAGTCCAACCGGTAATTATGCAGGAAGATTGATAGAAGAAGCTGGATGTAAAGGGATTCGGATCGGAGATGCCATGGTATCCAAGAAACATGCTAATTTTATTGTTAATGTGGGAAACGCCACAGCAGTAGATGTGATTAGGGTGATAGAAGAGGTGAAAAAAATTGTTCTGGAAAGATTTGATATACAGCTGGAAAAAGAAATACATCAGTTGGGATTTGAAGAGGGAGGAGGAATATAAATTTTTGGATGATATGATAAAAAAAATGATTCTTTTTTTAGGTGTGGTTGTCTTTGCTTTGATTTGCTATGGGATTGGAATAAAGTATAGTGAATGGCTGGCGAAATCAGAACAGTTTTCTATCCAGACGATTGCGGTTGAGGGTAATCTGTATTTTTCCCAGGATGAAATACTGCAGCTCAGCGGATTAAAAAAAGACCAATGTATCTGGAATATTGATTTAAAAGGGATTAATAAAAATCTGGCAGAAAATCCTTTCTTAGAGAAAATCCACATCTATAGATGTTTTCCGGATAAATTGATTATTTCTGTACAGGAGAAAAAGCCTCTTGCCTTACTTAAAGTTAATGATACTTTTTTAACAGTGGACGAGCAAGGATTGGTTCTTCCTCCTAAGATCGGAAAAATGTATGATTTACCCCTTATCTCGGGAAATTTTGAGGGTAAAATTGGAGTAGGATATAAGGCAGGAGGTAAAAAATTAAAATTTTCTCTAAACTTGTTAAACATGATACTCAATGTACGACCAAAATTATATAATGAAATATCTGAAATGGTGGTAAAGAATTCAGATGAGATTTTATTTTTTACTACCGAGTATGGGATTCCAGTAAAAGCTGGAAAAGACAGATGGATGTTTAAAATAAATTGTTTGGCTGAAATTTTAGACAGTTTAATAAAAAATAAAAAATTGGATAAAGCAAGATACATTGATCTTAGATATCAGAATCAAATAATTGTGGGTACAAGGACCTAACCATATGTTTGATATTAAAGAAAGCTACAAAAAGGATATTATTGCCAGTATTGATATTGGCACTCATAACATGTGTGCGGTGATTGCAGAAATTGGTAAAAACCAGACTTTGCAAATTTTAGGGGCTGGTATAAGTTCTTCTCAGGGATTACGACAGGGAGTTGTAGTAAATCTGGATGCGGCAGTGGAATCCATAAAGAATGCCATACATGAAGCACAGTTGACTGCGGGAGTGAAAATTAATGATGTAGTGGTGGGAATAGCAGGGGACCATATTAAGGGATTCAACAGTAGAGGAATGGTGGCAGTATCCAAATCAGGGAGTGCGATTATTCAAGATGATGTGGATAAAGTGCTTAAAGCTGCCAAGGCAATTGCCTTACCTAAAGATCGTATTGTATTACATAGAATTCCTCAGGAATATATAGTTGATAATCAAAATGGAATAGACAATCCAGTAGGAATTAAAGGAGTCAGATTGGAAGCTGAAATTCATATTGTAACCTGTTCTGAAATATCTCTTCAAAATATTACCAGCAGTGTGAAAAAAGCAGGATTACGACCGGCAGGATATGTGTTGGAATCCTTGGCTGCCAGCTATGCTGTGCTGGATAAAAGTGAAAAGGAATTGGGGGTGGCCATGATTGATCTGGGAGGGGGAACAACCGATTTGATAATTTTTTGTAATGGATCTATACGTCATACTGCCGTAATTTCTCTGGGGGGAGAAAATGTCACCAAAGATATTGCTTTGGAATTAAAAACACCTCCAGAAGAAGCAGAAGAATTGAAAAGGAAATTTGGTTCTTGCTATAAAAATCGTATATCCAGTACTGAAACTTTTACTGTTCCCGGTATTGGGGGACGACCACCCAGAGAGGAAAAAAGAGAAGAATTAGCCAAGATAATCCA
>CAZKMO010000137.1:0-9453 GCA_964554015.1 uncultured bacterium | reverse complement strand
ATTGATCCCCAGCATTTTTTATATGCCTTTAAGCAGGGCGCGGATGGTGTTTTTATGGGAGGATGCCATCCGGGTGATTGTCATTACGTGGAAGGAAATTATAAAACACTGCGGAGAATAATACTTTTCAAACCCATGCTGGAAAAGTTCGGTATTAATCCACAGCGGTTAAAACTGGAATGGATTTCTGCTGCGGAAGGAAAAAAATTTGTAAATTCCATGAATGAATTTACTCAACAAATCCGAACCTTGGGTCCTTTAAATATACAAGATATAGCATATAATAAAGAGGAAATAAAATGAGTAATAATAGTGCTGTTAAAAATAAAGAAGTAAATACTGATAATAAAGTACCCATTTTCATTATGGGTAAAAAATACGAGGTGCCTGCTTCTTTGACTATTCAAAAAGCTTTGGAATATGCCGGTTATCAGTTGATTCGGGGATGTGGATGTCGGGGAGGAATCTGTGGTGCCTGTGGTACTGTTTATCGTTACCCTGATTCCTATAGAATTGAAGTAGGCTTGGCCTGTCAAACCGTTGTTCAACCCAATATGTATATAACTCAGATACCTTTTTTCCCGGCAAATAAAGCTGTATATGATATTGAAAAATTGGAACCTACGGGATCGACAGTGGCAGCTTTATATCCCGAAATATTCAAATGTGTGGGCTGCGGAACCTGTACCAGAAGCTGTCCCATGGATATTGATGTTATGGATTATATCGCAAAAGCCATACGGGGGGATATTGCCGGAGCTGCGGAACTTTCTTTTGATTGTGTAATGTGTGGTCTATGCACGGCTCGATGTCCGGCTGAAGAGGCGCAGTATAATATTGGCATTTTAACCAGACGTCTTTATGGCAGACACATTGCCAAGCAGGCTCAGCATTTAAAAAAAGCTATTGAAAATATTAAAAAGGGAAAATTTAAAAGCAGTTTAAAAAAATTGATGAAAATGGATTTGGAAGGATTAAAGAAAATATACAACGAACGGGAAATCGAACCTGATATGGCTGAAGAAAATTGGGAGCCTGCTGATAAGACCTATATCGTTGTATAGTAACAAAAAAAAATACTTATTAATTTTCTCTTAGGGAGTGTACATTATGCCTTATACATCAGAGTTAAAAAAATTGATTAAAATTGTTGAAAAGACAAGACCGGAACGGGTGGAAAAAAAGAAAAAAGGAGAGGAATTTCCCCCCCTGTCTTTACAGGAAAGGGAAGATATATTAAAATATCACCCTGATTTTAAGGAGGAGGGGCGGAGAGAAATTCAAGTTGGCCCCAGTAAAGGGTACAGAATATCGAATGAAATTGTAGATTTGCTGCATGCCAAGAGCAGGGTGGATCCGGATAAGCTTGATCTTTCTCAACCGGATTATGAAACTGATGTGCTCATAATCGGGGGTGGAGGGGCTGGAACTGCAGCCGCCTTAATGGCCCGGGAGAAAGGATTAAAGATAATCATTGCCACCAAACTACGCCATGGTGATGCCAATACTATGATGGCTGAAGGTGGTATACAGGCAGCCTCCAAGGGTACAAAAGATTCTCCCTATTATCATTATTTGGATGCCTTGGGGGGCGGGCATTTTAAGAATGATCCTGAATTAGTGGAAACCCTGGTAACCGATGCACCTGAGGTTATGTCCTGGCTGGAGAATTTAGGTGCCATGTTTACTAAATTTGAAAATGGTCGCCTAAAATCATTACACGGGGGTGGAACTTCCCGGAAACGAATGCATTATGCCGGTGATATCACCGGGGCTGAAATAATGCGGACCATAAGGGATGAAGCCAGAAATCATCCGCAGGATATTAAGGTACTCGAATTCTCTCCAGCGGTTGAGTTGATTCTTAATGATAAAGGAGCCTGTGCCGGTGCTATACTCTACAATCTGGAAACCGAAGAATATATCATTATCAAAGCTAAAGCCACGGTCATGGCTACCGGAGGCTCCGGGCGACTGCATATACAGCAGTTCATGACTACAAATCACTACGGGGCCACCGGGGATGGACTGATTATGGCTTACCGGGCGGGTGTACCGCTTAAGTTTCTGCATACAGTACAGTACCATCCTACCGGAGCAGTCTTTCCCGAGCAAGCTGAAGGTATCCTGATAACAGAAAAGTTCCGGGGGGCAGGAGCGAATGTATTGAATATAAAAGGAGAGCAGTTTGTTTACGAGCGGGAACCCAGGGATGTGGAAGCTTCTGCTTTTATCCGGGAATGTAGTGAAAGAGGTAATGGTGTTCCCACCCCCACTGGTAAGTTCGGGGTTTGGCTGGATTCACCCATGATTGATATTCTTAAAGGAGAAGGTACAGTACGGAAAGAGTTCCCGGGAAAATGGATCATGTTTAACCGCTACGGTATTGATATTACCAAAGAGCCCATGCTGGTTTATCCCACTCTTCATTATCAGAATGGTGGTTTGGCAATCAACAGCAAAGGGGAGACAGTGCTGCCCGGACTTATAGTGGGCGGGGAAGTAAGCGGAGGAGTTCACGGAGAAAATCGACTTATGGGCAATTCCCTTTTGGATGTAATGGTATTTGGAAGAATTGCCGGTATAACTGCTGCCAAATATGTAAAGAATAACTATAAGGGAGGTAAACTGACTCTTGATCATGTTAGAAAGTATCATAAAGAGTTAAAAGATAAAGGAGTGAAAGTGCAAGGACGGGTATCTCCTATGATTCTTCCTGATTACAGCAATCCGGATGTACGGGAAAAGCAGCTTACCACAAAGTATATCGGTACACTACGATAAAATGAGGTAAATAATGAGAATACGATATAGAGAAAAACCATTTGGCTTGGAGAAACCATCCACTCCCCAGGGGGAACTGTTAATTATTGAAGATCGATGCAAGGGGTGTGGTTTTTGCGTAGAATACTGCCCCAAAGATGTGCTGGAAATTTCGGATAAATATAATTCCAAAGGGTATCATCCCCCGGAAGCTGTACATGCAGATGATTGTGTTTACTGCGGTTTTTGTCAGATGGTGTGCCCGGATTTTGCCATTTTTACTATTGTAGAAGAAACAAAAATAGAACAAGATAAAAGAGAAAAAAAAAGAAAAGAACAAAGCAAGGTATAAATATTATTATTTAATCATAGGCGTTTAATATGAAAAAATCGGAAAATGCTGTGCTTTCTGGTACCCATACCTTAACTGGCAGTCAGGCCTGTGCCGAAGGAGCTCTTTCCGCCGGCTGCTCATTTTTAGGATATTATCCCATATTCCCTTCTTTTGATATTGTAGAGCGATATGCAGAAAGATTTTCAGAGATTGATGGCATCCTCATTCAGATGGAGGATGAAGTATCTGCTCTGGCAGCTGTTCTGGGTGCTTCCTGGACCGGCAGGAAAGCCATGACCGTTACCACCGGGACCGGTTTTGCCCAAATGGCAGAGCATATAGGATTGGGTATTATGCTGGAGACGCCCTGCGTAATTGTCAATGTACAAAGGGATGGTCCCTCCGAAGGTATTCCCTGTAATCCTGGAGCTGGTGATATCATGCAGGCAAGGTGGAATTCTCACGGAGATTATGAAATTATTGCGTTTTCACCTAATTCACCCCAGGATATGTATTATATGACTATTCAGGCATTCAGTCTCTCAGAAAAGTATCGGACTCCAGTAGTTATATTGACTGACACTAATGTCTGTACTAAAAAAGAAAATGTCAAGATTCCAGATCCCAAGGATATCACAGTTAGTACTAGGAAATACTATAAAGGCAAGAAAGATAAATATCTTCCTTTTAAATTCGACAGCAAAGATCTTATTCCTCCCATGGTTGATGTTAATCAGGGATATCGATTTCATGTAACCGGTTTAACCCACGATGATAGGGGATATCCGGTTATGAATGAAAAGTGTCAGGAGTGGAATGTACACCGACTGGTGCAAAAAATTAGATTATTTGCAGATGATATTATTGAATTTGAAGAAAAATACATTGATGATGCGGAAGTAGTGGTTGTATCATATGGAGCAGCCTCCAATGACGCCTTATCTGCAGTGAAACAAGTACGTAATGACGGTGTGAAAGCAGGTAGTTTACGGTTAAAAACTATCTGGCCTTTTCCGGAAAAAAGGATATACGCCTTGGCTAAGAAAATCAATAGTTTTATTGTTCCGGAAATAAATTACGGACAGATTGTTCTGGAAGTGGAACGATGTGCCAGAGGAAAAGCTGAAACTCATTTTCTTCATCATCCTTCCAACCAAGTTGGCACCTCAGATCATATAAAAAAATTAATTAAAAAAGTGTTAAAATCATAGGAATACTATGCAAAATACTATCATCAAAAAAGAACCCAAACATCCCATGGATAATCTTTTGCGCATGGACAGGATTCCTCATATCTGGTGTCCGGGATGTGGTATCGGCAATGCCGTGAGTGCTTTTGCCGAGGCCTTGGACAAACTGGAATGTGATCTGGATCAAATTTGCGTTGTTTCAGGAATCGGTTGTACCGGCAGGGTAGCGGGCTATATAAAAGTGGATTCCTTTCATACTACCCACGGCCGGGCCATTCCTTTTGCCACCGGTATTAAGCTGGGTAAACCGGATATGAAAGTTGTGGTAATATCCGGGGACGGAGATCTGGTTTCTATCGGGGGAAATCATTTTGTCCATGCGGCCAGAAGAAATATTGATATCACGGTTATTTGTGTCAATAATTTTATCTATGCCATGACCGGAGGTCAGGTGGCACCCACAACCCCGATTCCGGCCTATACCACCACTTCTCCTTTCGGTAACTTTGAAACTCCTTCCAATGTACCCCAATTGGCAGAAGCCTCAGGTGCGGTCTATGTTGCTCGCTGGACCGCTCTTCATATGAGAAGATTAACCTATGCCATTACCGATGCTTTGCAGAAGCCGGGTTTTTCTGTAGTGGAAGTTATTTCACCCTGTGCCATGTATTATTCCAGAATCAACCGTTTGGGAGATGGATTGGACATGATGAAATTTTATTATGATAATTCAGTTATTAAGCACTTTGAACCCACTGATAATCTGAATATTGATTATCAGAAAGAAATTATTGTGGGAAAATTTGTAGATCGGGAAAGGCCAACATTTTCGGAATCATTGAAAAATTGGCAGGAGCAGAATGGAGAAAGTATTTAAATGTAAATAGTAACTATCAAGAGGAAAATAGATGATTTTGAATTTTTATATGTCATTTTACTTCTTACATTTTGATATTTGATTTAATAAATTAAGAGATGCGATTAAATAAATATACAATTTTGATTAGTAATATTAGATGGGAGGTCAGGCATTGAAAGCAAATCCGAGTGATGTTTTTACCGGAACCTACTATATTGATGGTGATGTGGCAGCTGCCTATGGTGCTTTAGCTGCTGGATGTAAATTTTTAGGAGGATATCCCATAACACCATCCACAGAAGCTGCGGAAGCTTTTGCCAAAAAAGCACCCTATGTAGGAGCACAATTTATTCAGATGGAAGATGAATTAGGTTCCATAGCTTCTGTATTAGGAGCATCCTGGGCTGGTAGGAAAGCAATGACCATAACCTCAGGGCCGGGATATTCTTTAATGATGGAAAATATCGGGCTGGGAGCTGCTATGGAGATACCTTTTGTGATAATCAATATTCAGCGGGGCGGACCCTCCACCGGGGTTCCCACCAGAACCGGACAGGCTGATATTATGCAGTCACGCTGGGGTTCAAATGGTGATTATGAAATTATTGCTCTGGCTCCGGATTCTCCCCAGGAAAGCTTTGAATTTACTATTAAAGCTTTTAATCTGGCGGAGCGATATCGGGTACCGGTTATGTTTATGGCGGATGAATGTGTTGGCCATATGACTGAAAAGGTGGTAATACCGGAAGCCTCCCAGATAGAAATTGAGCCCAGGAGATTTTATACAGGGGAAAAAGAGGAATATTTGCCTTATAAACGGGATAAAGATCTGGTTCCTCCTCTGGTAAAAGCCGGAGATGGATATAATATATATATAACCGGATTATCGCATGATGAAAAAGGACATCCTGTGCTGGACAGTAAAACTCTTCCTGATATTACCAAAACCAAAGCCACAAATAAAAAATCGACAAATCAATACCTGGTAGATAAAATTCGAAAAAATAAGAAAGATATAATTGAATTGGAAGAACATAATCTCGAGGAGGCGGAAGTAGTTATTGTTTCTTATGGCATTACTTCCCGGGTGGCATACCGAGCCTTTGAGCAGGCTCAAAAACAGGGAATTAAAGTAGGCATGCTTCGGCTGGTTACGGTTTGGCCTTTTCCGGATGAAAAAATAACTGAACTGGCTCAAAGAGTGAAGGGATTTGTGGTGCCGGAGATAAACTACGGTCAAATTGTGTTCGAAGTAGATCGTTGCAGTCAGGGGAAGGCAAATACCATCTTAGTGCCTCATGGTGGCGCTTCTGTGCATAATCCTCAAGATATCTTGGGAGCGATAAAAATGATTGTCAGTGATAATAAAAAATATGATAAAGTTATTGAATATACTACCGGTTTGGAAAAAGAAATATTTAAGGGCAGTCTAACTTCAATGATTAACAAATAAACAGGAATATCATGGAAAAAATAATAGAAATTTTCAAGAAGGGAATTGAGGATTCTAATATAGACAGACAAAAAATATGCCTGGTGACCGATATTCCCTATCCACCGGAAGTAACCGAGTATTTGGGAATTGATTTGTTTCATACTTCCAGGGGACGGGCTATTCCTTTTGCCACCGGAATGAAACTTTCTAATACCAGCTTGAAACCGGTAGTATTTATCGGTGATTTTGCTACTTTAGGCGGTAATCATTTTGTCCATGCCGGCAGAAGAAACATGGACCTAAATGTCATCTGTGTGAATCGTTATAACTATAAAAAAATTGCCGAAAAGGAGGTGCCGGTATCATTCCCTCGTATTCCTTTCTTACCCTATGCCACTTTTGATGAACCTTTAAATATCCCTCATTTGGCTAGATCGTGCGGAGGAGTGTATGTTGCCCGTTGGACCCTGCTTCATACTGATGAATTGAGTAAATCCATAGCGGAATCTTTGTCCAAAACTGGATTTTCCCTTATTGATGTAATTTCCCATGATCCTGAGGTGCTTGATTTTTATTATAAAAATTCAGAGGAAAGACCAGGCGAAGATACTTTGGAAGTTAAAATCACTGCTGATAAAAAAATAATTGTAGGCAAGTTTATAGACCGAGAGCGGCCAACTTTTATAGATGCTTATAATGAACAGCTTTCTAAAGCCCTGGGAGATAAATTTATAAGATTGGAATAAAAAAGAGAGATATGTCAGATGACTGAAATTAGATTTGCAGGTTTTGGTGGTCAGGGAATTATTCGATCAGGTATAATTTTAGGACGGGCTGCCTCCATATATGATAAGGGTTTTGCTACCATGAATCAATCATTTGGACCGGAAGCCAGAGGAGGGGCATGCAGCTCCCAATTGTTAGTATCTGATAAAAAAATATTATATCCTTATGTAACCCGTACTGATTATCTTATTGCCATGTCGCAGGAAGCCTGTGATACCTTTGAACCGGAAGTGAAAGAGGCAGGTGTGCTTATTATTGATGAAGATCTGGTTAAACCTGTTACCCAAAAAAGTATTCTTTCCATTCCTTCCACCCGGTTTGCTGAGGAATTAGGTAACCGCATTTTTGCCAATGTTGTAATGATGGGTTTTGTAACTGCTGTAACCGGAATTGTATCAGTAGAAGCCATGAAAAAGTCTATACCCGAATCTGTACCGGATAGGTTCGTGGAGAAGAATCTTAAGGCTTTTGATAAAGGGTATGAGTTTGGGCTGGAGAAGAAGAAAGACAAAAGTAAAAAGACAAAAGAAAAAAGATAAAAGATAAAGGAAAAAGGATAAAATAAAGAAAAATTCCAATAATCAAATAACAAATTACAAATAAAACACAATAAACAAAAGACAAATAACAAACAAATACAAATTTACTTTTTGCTTTTGGATATTGTAATTTAAATATTATTTGATATTTGGTACTTGTGATTTGAGATTTTAATAAATTTATTACCGTAAAATAAAAGATTAAAGATAAAACAAGGGTTTTGTATGAAAATACATGAATATCAGTCCAAGGAACTGTTTAAACAATATTCTATTCCTGTGCCTCAGGGAAAAGTGATCGAAAAGAAAGAGGATGCGGAAAAAGTTGCCCGGGATATTGGTAATAAGGTGGTGGTAAAGGCTCAGGTGCATGCTGGTGGAAGGGGAAAAGGAGGAGGGATTAAGCTGGCAGATAATCCTGCTCAGGCAGTGGAGAAAGCAGGTGAGATAATCGGAATGAATCTGGTAACCCATCAGACCGGTCCTGAAGGCAAATATGTCAGGAGAGTGCTTATTGAAGAAGCTCTGGAGGTGGAAAAAGAACTGTATGTCGGTATGGTAATTGATCGGGACAGTGCCAAGATTACTATAATAGCTTCGGAAGAGGGGGGAGTAGAGATCGAAACAGTGGCTGCACAAACCCCGGAAAAAATAATTACAGTTCCCATAAGTCCAGGAGTCGGTATCCAGTCTTTTCAGGCCCGTAAAATTGCTTTTGGACTTAGTCTGCCCAAAGAATTAATTCGGGATGGTGCCAAATTGATAGTAAACTTATATAAACTATTTATGGAGTGTGACGCCTCTTTAGCTGAAATTAATCCTTTGGTAATTACCAAGGATAATCGTTTGTTAGCTGCTGACGCTAAAGTCAATTTTGATGATAATGCTCTGGATCAGCATTCCGATATAAAAAATTTACGAGATATCGGTGAAGAAGAACCCACTGAGGTGGAAGCCTCTAAATATAATTTAAGCTATGTAAAGTTGGATGGTAATGTGGGTTGCATGGTGAACGGTGCCGGTCTGGCCATGGCTACTATGGATATTATCAAACATCACGGATCCATGCCGGCTAATTTTCTGGATGTGGGAGGAGCCGCTTCTGTGGAGCGGGTAAAAAATGCCTTTAGCATTCTTCTTTCCGATAAAAATGTAAAAGTAGTATTGATTAATATATTCGGGGGGATTGTACGCTGTGATCGGGTGGCAAACGGGGTTATTGAGGCAGCAAAACAACTCGATATTACGGTTCCCATGGTAGTGCGTCTGGCCGGAACCAACAGTGATATCGCGGCTGAAATTTTGAAAAAATCAGATTTATCTTTTCAGGTTGCCCAGGATCTGGGAGATGCGGCCCAAAAAGCTGTTGCTGCTGCCGGAAAGTAAGGGATCTGTCATACCCATAAATTATAGAGGTGTTAATGAGTATTCTTATTGATGAAAAAACCAGGGTGGTGGTTCAGGGATTAACCGGAAGTGAAGGTACTTTTCATTCCCAGAAAATGATAGAATATGGAACCAAGATTGTAGCGGGGGTTACTCCGGGG
>CAZKMO010000136.1:0-9485 GCA_964554015.1 uncultured bacterium | reverse complement strand
TTTTATTTTTATTATATATCACTTTTAAAAGATCAGTAAGGAAAGAAAGCAGCAAAGAGGAACCTAGATAAAAGGAGTTTATTATGAGAGCAAAACTTTTCAGTATGGTTTTATTCCCGATACTGGTATGCGCTCAGGTGCATACAGTTCCCTTAGGCACTGCGGGCAATAAACTGATATACACTGTAAAGAACAGCACCTCTCATACTCTGTATTCAGTGGGCGTTTTTGTGGAATCCTATCCGGAGTGGATAACATTTAACAATAACACGGTGATGATCGATTCTCTGCTACCCAATTGTTCTTATGAGGCAGCGTTTTGGTTTGATTCCAGAAGTGGGGAAGTGGGTCAAACCGGTACTGTTCTGGTAGGGCTAATGGATAACAAGGGTAAGATTATTTCCCAAAAGATACTCACCTTTTGCGCTGCCCTTCAGACTAATGAATCCAGACTCTATCCTCCCTATCCCAATCCGGCCAATCCTTCTACCACTGTTCGGTTTTCTTTAACCGAACCTGCCGAGGTAAAAATAACAGCGTTTAACATCCTGGGGCAGGCAGTGAAGACCCTGGCGGATAAATCCTTTTCTGCCGGATTGTGGGAGATCCCCTGGCAGGGGGATAATTCCCAGGGACAACTGGTGGCCAGCGGCATGTATATCATTAAGCTCAAAACAGTCACTGATCATCACACCCGGGAATCGTCAGTTAAAGTCAATCTGCAGCATTGAGGTTTTAAAATTAAGGATAGGTATAAATAGGGAGGAAACTATGTCGTTGAAAAGAGTAATTTATTTATATATATTTATTTTATTAACCGCTTCCTGTTTGCAGGGGCAGGTGGTGGTGAGAGATAGTGTGGTGATACAAATGGATATAAAAGCTAATGAGTCTATGAATCAGCTTGACAAAACAGCGAATAGTGGGTATTGGGAAAGATCAGGTTATGTTACGGAATATTTCTCTGAAGACAACCATCAATATCCTTGTAGTTGGATGTCTACAAGTACAATTACATGGGAAATTTTAGAAGATAGCATTCTAAATTATTCCGATTATTACACACAATTTGACGGTGATAATGGAGGATTTACCAGAACAGTTCCGATTGCAGTTATAGATTTTCCTGAAGGAGGGGTGTTTACTATTGATATATTGAATGATCAGACTCAAAGTCTAAATACTACTTATCTTTATATTTATTATTTCTGGCCAGGTTGTTATTCAGTATCTGAGCCTTGTTATAGAGATGCTTCAACACCTAACCACAGATCTTTTTGTTTAATTTCGAATCTAGCAGCAATGACATCGGATTTATTACCTCCCTGTGATAAGTTTTTTTTATTTTATACATATTGGGGTCAACTATATAGTGGTTCTTATGCTCAACCTCACACTATAAAACAGAATGATTCTACATATGTTATTCACTGGAAATGTACAGAATCTCATGATGAAGAATTTAGTGTAAGGGTTATGTTAAATAGTAAGGATAAGTTGAGACATTTTTACATAGAAACGGATACATCCATTATTAAACATGGTGAGATGACGTCACTTTTTATAGAACCGAAAGATTGGAATTATGAAGATATTGAAATTCCGGATAATACTCTTCTTAATATTTATCTTGATGAAGCTGGTGCAAAGTATGGTAGTTTAGTAGCAACGGATGGATCAACTGGAGATACTTTAACAAATATTTCCTATGCAGATGCAAAGGTAGGTAAAGTTAAGTATGTTGCAGATGGTGTACAGACTATTGAACCTTCATATATTGAAGTTGGGGTAATGAGAAAACAAGATATGGAGGCCGGGGTTAATATAAAAGGATCGGGATTTATAATTATAATGGATTCCGGTGATTATTTTCACATAACACTCAATCCAAATCAAATTGGGACAAATGAAATCACCACCTTTTTTGTACAAGCAAAAGATGAAAATGGTATAAATACAATAATTCCTGATAATACGCCTCTAATTTTTTATATAATGGAAGATCATAATAACGGTGAACAGTACGGAAGTCTAGTCGGACCGGATGGTACGGAGAGAAAGTGGTTGTACGGAATTACATATGAAGAGGCAAAAGCTGGGACTATCAAATATATAGCTGATTTTGATCTTGAAGAGGGATCAAAAAAAGTATGTATATCAATAGTGACTTATGATGAGTCGATGATTGGAATAGTTTGTTTAAAAGTAAAAAATGAAGAACTGGATCATTTTCAGATTACTGCTTCGCAAGATACAATAAATTATTCAGATACAACAAATTTTTACATACGGGGCAAAGATTCTCTGAACAACGATATCGACCCTCCTGATGAGACGCTTCTCACCTGCAGGCTTGATATAAACAGCGTGAAATACGGCACTCTCTTAGGTCCTAATAATTCTTCTAGCTCGGTACTGGAAGATATCACCTATGCTGATGGCAAATCAGGAAAAGTAAAATTTATTGCTAATGGTGAGGAGCCGGATAGTCTAGAGGAAGTAGTATTATATGTAGAATTGAAAAGTGATACGAGTGTAAAGGGGATAGAGAAGGTGGTAGTGAAAAGTAAAAAAGTTAAATTAAAAATAATTAAACCCTCAGCAGATGTACCTCAGGATACACTCTGGATAACAAATGAACCACAGATGCCGATAGATACATGTAAGGCAGTACTATTAAATTACAATGATGGTGAAGTGAATTATGAATGGAAATATAGTGTTGAATATGAACCTCCATATGAAGTCCCTGGTATTGATTTCAAACATACTTATGATGATAGTTCAGGAGCAATTAATGCAGACACAACAAAATATATAAAGCAATTCAATAGTTTTATAGGTGGAAATATTAAGATAAAAGTTAAGGCTCTTGCTCCAGATTCAACATATAAAGATTCTGTTGCAAATTCACTTATTCTTGGCGAAAATCCTGAACCAGAGGACGCGAGAGCACGGATATCGCAATTGAGATCAGATATAGCAATACCACTTCATTGCATTATGCATTGGGAATCAAGTTTTAAGCAGTTTAGTGGTGGATATCCATTAGCTGGTTCACCATGTGATTATGGTATATGTCAAATATCGTATCCAGAAAGTGAAGAGCAAATTTGGGATTGGCATGCAAACCTTGATAGAGCGATTGAATTATATGATGAAAAAGTTGGTTCAGCTAATAGGTATGTTGAACAAGTAAGAAATGGTACAGATGTATATAGTGATCCTATTAACCATCCAGAGTGGGTTAGGCATTTAAGACCTGATGGCGTTGATGGTTTTCCCAATGCTACGAATTTTACTGCAGAGCAGTTGCAGACAGATATATATCAACTTTATAATGGTGGCCATTATTATTTGTGGCAACCAGATGATCTAGAAAATTTAGATGGACCAGGTCAATGGATTGTTAATGATGTGCCGAATCCATCAACAGGAGCGGCACGATATCAGGTGCATCAAAATGTTGTTAATGGAAATCCACCTTGGTGAAAAATAATTATTTAAAGGAGAGGACAATGAATAACCATAAATATTTTCAAAGATTAGGTGCTTTTGCTTTATTAATTGTTTATACAAGTGTTTTTTCACAGGATATTTATAAAAATGTTCGTGACATTCGAGGAGGAATCACATCAATTTTGCGTATCAATGCTTTGACAACTGAACAACAACAAATAATAGATTTTAGTGAAATTGGTTATTATGGTGTTCTTTATGCACACTTAGACAATGCGGAATCAAAAATATTTTTTAGTTATAATATGAATAGAAATTTTGCAATGCTAGATGTTGGGGATAATAGTAATATAATAGATTTATCACGTGATGTTGGTAAAAGTGATCCTTATAGAGGTGGATATAGTTTTTTATATCACCATGATGCGGAAGTGTTATATCTTAAATGGTTAAAAGTTGATACAACACTATCAGATAATATTAATCAAATTAAAGAATTTAATGCTATAGTTGATCCTATGACAGGTCAAAATATTCAAGAGTTCAATCCATTTTTTAAGTTTAAGAATGCAGAGTTCAGTGAGGATGGTAGTCGTTTATATGCACAAAAAATACCAACTAATGAGGAAAAAGAAAAAAAGAATTTTTACATTCAGATAATAAATACTCAAACAAATAAACTAATTGAAAGCATTCCTTATTCTAGTATTTCACCTAATGCATCTGTTAGACTTTTTCCATGTGCAGTCAAAGATAATATGCTCGTTCGTACGATTTTTAATGATGGTAGTTTAAAAAAGGGGTATCTTTTTGTATTCAATATTGAAACAAAAGAGAAATCTAAAAAAGTTCAATATGATGGAGTAGGTGAGTATAAACTATCTTCTGATGGATCAAAAATCATTATCAGTGAAATGAATAAATCAAATTATTATAGAGATCGTAGTGGTGTCATATATTTAATTGATGTTATATGGCCAGAGGATGAAAATGATACTGAATTACTATCTTTAAATGATGGAATTATAGTCCAAATACCTCCTTTTTCAACTCATATGAATATGACCCGTGTCATCCATACCTTTAATAATGATCCTGATGTTTTTCTCATCTACGAAGAAAATTCGTCTAAACCTTTCGAGGACTCATACCTCATCCGAATTTCTGACGGTGCTATTTTACGTGGAGAGCCATACTCAACCGGCCTCCCGGTCAAACTCATCAACAGCCAGGGGCAGCTTTTGGAAGGCGGTAGTTTAAAGTATTATGAAGGAGGCTGGAAAGAGGCTGAGGATTACGGTAATGGCATTTTTTCAGTGGACACTGAAAAAGAGACTGTAAAGCTGCGTATGAGTTATGCGTATGCCAGTCAGGATCTGGACAATGTGGTTGTGAGTAGTGACACTGCGGTTTTTCAAACCAGGGCAGTGCACGTTCATCTCAAAAATAGTCAAGGCCAACTTATTGATGAAGGAACAGTGAAATATTACGCCGGGGGATGGCGGGACTTTGGAGTCACTTCGGGTGGTATTGCTATTAAGGAACTGCTCCCCAACAGTTACAAATTCCGCATGAGTTACGGGTTTGCCTCAAATGATCTTACTCAGGATATTGAGGATAATTCCACCGTGGTGTTTCAGGCCGTTCCGGTACAGGTGGAACTGCGGGATAGCCAGGATCAGCTCATGGATGAAGGAACGGTGAAATATTATGCTGGTGGGTGGCGAGACTTTGGATTCACCTCTGGTGGTGTAGCAATTAAAGAACTGTTGCCTAACAATTACAAATTTCGTATGAGTTATGGATTTGCTTCAAATGACCTTACTCAGGATATTGGGGATAATCCCATTGTAGTATTTCAAACAGTTCCGGTGCAGGTGGAACTGCGGGATAGTCAGGATCAACTTATGGATGAAGGGACTGTGAAATATTACGCTGGCGGATGGCGAGACTTTGGGGTCACTTCGGGTGGTATTGCTATTAAGGAACTGCTCCCCAACAGTTACAAATTCCGTATGAATTACGCCTTTGCTGCCAATGATCTTACTCAAGATGTTGATGACAACCCCATTGTGGTCTTCCAGACCATACCGACTCAGGTTGAATTGCGTGATAGTCAAAATCAGTTAATAGATGAAGGAACGGTAAAGTATTACGCCAGCGGGTGGAGAGAGTTTGGCATCACCTCAGGTGGGGTAGCCACCAAAGAACTGTTACCCAACAGCTATAAGTTCCGCATGAACTACGCTTTTGCCTCTAATGATCTTATTCAGGATGTGGGGGAAAATAATACTATAGTATTCCAGACCGTACTGACTCAGGTGGAACTACGGGACAGTCAGGATCAACTCATGGATGAAGGAACGATGAAATACTACGCTGGCGGATGGCGGGACTTTGGGATCACTTCAGGTGGTGTAGCTATTAAAGAACTGTTGCCTAAGAGCTACAAGTTCCGCATGAATTACGCCTTTGCTACTACTGACCTGACTCAGAATATTAGTACTAATTCAGTAGTGCAATTTCCCACTATCCTGGCAGAAGTAGAAGTTACAGATCAGCAAAATCAGCCTGTGGATGATGTGGAGGTTACATACTACGCAGGTGGGTGGAGAACCTTGGGATCCACCAGCAATGGGAGGAGCGAAAAGCAACTCTTGCCTCTGAGCTATAAATTCAGAATTACCTATAACAGACAAAGTCAGGATAAAACCCAGAATCTCACGGATAATCCGGTTGTGGAATTTCAGATTGAGTAACGCTTGTTTCTTTAGAAGCTAACCTTCTTAAAGACTGCATGATTTTTCTCATATGCTATTCCGACACCGATAATGGGTTGAATGATAACCCATCTCACATCACATCAATAGGATCGACATCAATGGCGATTCTCACCTGGGGGAATTTTCTTTTTTCCTGATATCGTTTCAGGGCCTCGCGTACTACTTTTCGCAGTATTTTGCCGGAAGGATCTTGGGCCTTACTGCTGCGAAACATGATTTGGTAGCGGTAGTAGTTTTTTATGCGGCTGATTGGGCAGATGGCCGGCCCCAGGGAAACAACTGTTTTATGGTTCCCAATGTGCCGGGAGAACAGTTCTGCGGCTTGAAGAGCGTGGTCATTATTCCTGGATCTAAATCGCACGATTATGATTCTGCCCCAGGGAGGATAGTCAAGTTCCTGGCGGTGTCTGGTTTCATTCTGAAAAAATTTCTCATAATCATGGTCAATAGCAAATTGCAGTATGGGATGCTCCGGATTCATGGTCTGAATTACCACTTCTCCGGGCGTGCCCTTTCTCCCGGCCCTTCCAGCTGCCTGGGTAAGCAGTTGAAAAGTCTTTTCTCCGGAGCGGAAATCGGGAAAATACAATCCCGTATCAGCTGATATAATCCCCACCAGATTGACTCCGGGGAAATCAAGCCCCTTGGCAATCATTTGAGTGCCAAAAAGGATATCACTTTTTTTATGTTCAAAATCTGTTATAATTTTATGGTGGGCTCCTTTGCGGCGGGTGGTGTCCTGATCCATTCGGGTAATTTTTGCTTCCGGGAATAATTTTTTCAGTTCTTCTTCCACTCTCTGGGTGCCAATCCCCCGAAAGGAGATAGTAGTACCTCCGCAGCAGGGACAGGAATCAGGAGCTTTTTTTTGAAAACCGCAGGTATGGCATCGTAGTAAATGGTTTTTCTGATGATAGGTTAAACTTATATCACAATGTGGACAGGAGTCAATATTCCCACAGCCGGTACAGCGCAGAAAAGTAGCGTATCCCCTTCTATTTTGCAGCAGTATAATTTGATCTCCGTTGTCCAGTCGTTTCTGAATATATTCTTTCAGGGTAGGACAAAATACGCGGGTTTCTTTCTTCAGCACCGTTTCTTTATGATCAATAAGGGTTACCTGGGGAAGAGGGAGGTTATCAATACGGTGAGTAAGGGTACAGAGAGAGAATTTTCCTTTTTGGGCGTTATGATATGATTCCAGACTGGGGGTGGCAGAGCCCAGTATTACCACACAGTTGTTTATTTTAGCTCTAACCAAGGCTGCATCCCGGGCATGATATCGAGGTGCGGGATTTTTTTGTTTATAAGAGGAATCGTGTTCTTCATCGACAATAATAATACCAAGATTGGGCAAAGGAGCAAAGAGGGCGGAACGGGGACCGATGGCAATGGTATAGGTGCCGTCTTTAATTTTACGCCAGGTATCAAATCTTTCTCCGGCTGACATACGACTGTGCATGACTGCCACCTTATTACCAAAGTAACTTTTATATCTCTGCACCGCCTGGGGAGTTAAGGATATTTCAGGAATCAGTACCAGAGCTGATTTTTCTTGAGTAAATATATGCTTAATTGCTTCAATATAAATTTGGGTTTTACCACTGGAGGTTATGCCATGCAGTAAAATAGGGTGAAAGTGATTTTTACTAATTTCGGTTCTAATTATTTTTAAGATGTTTTTCTGCTGGGAGGTAAGCTGCAAAGACCGGGGGGGCATGATCTTTATATCTTTATAGGGATCTCTTATCACCTCTGATTTTTGTGTATTTATTAATCCTTTTTCTTGTAAGCGGTTTAAGACAGCCATGTTTTCCTTGATTTTTTTTCGCTGTATCCCTTGAGGGTGGTGGATTAGAAGCTGCAGAACCCGGGCCTGGGCCGGAGCTTTCTTTTTTATCTGGGATATTTCTTCTGATGTTATTTCTCTGGCCAGATGAATTATAATTTCATAATGGATATTTTCTTTCCAGGAAGGTATAATCTTTACTTGTTCTTCTGAAAATGCCTCAGAATTATCATTGGTGAAATCTGCCGGATATTCAATTTTTTTGCCTTTTCTTAAAATTCCCGGGGGCAGAGCAGTTTTTATTACCTTTCCCCAGGGGGCTAGATAGTAGGAGGATATCCAGCAGGTGAGTTCGAAAACATCCGGGATTAAAAGAGGTTCGGAATCAATTATTTTAACTATTTCCCGGATGTTTTTCAGTTCAGGTTTAATGGTAAAATTTTCCACAAAACCACTGATAAGTCTGTTTCCCAGCGGTACCAGAACTCTCTGACCTTTTTCGATTTTATCTTCCAGCTTTTCCGGTATTTTATAAGTGAATTTTTGATAAGGGGGATGCGGAAAAACGATGTTTACCCAGCAATTTTTATCAGCAAAGGACATAGGGTCAATATAGCAAACTGAAATAAAAAAATCATCATCTTTTTCTTGAAAAACTCTTGAATATATAGTACATTAAGCAATAATGTAAAATACATGAAATGGAGTAATAGTTGTGAGAAAGAAATATTTACCAATTTTAATTATATTTACTGCTGGTATGATAGCGGGAAGCTGCAGCCAGATGAGCCACATTTCCTTTAATAATAGGGTGCATAAACAAAGTCCGGATCAAAGAGCTGTCAACAAATTTACGGATGGGGTCATATTGGATTTGCAGGAGAATTATGCCGGAGCCCTTCTTGCTTATCAGGAAGCTTTGCTGTATGATTCTACCTCTGCAGAGATTAATCTGGCTGTTGCCAGGGATTATCTTTTTCTGGGCAGAGCAGAAAGCGGTAAGAAATTTCTGGAAAGAACATCTAGATTAGATCCTAATAATATCGAAGCCATGGAATTAATGGCAAAAGTATTGATTCAGGAGAACAAGTTAGATGAAGCTGGTGAATATTTTAAAAAGATAATTTCTCTGGATTCAACCAATGTTGAATCTTTGCATAATCTGGCCCTAATTTATTTGCAGGAAAGAGAAATCGATAAAGCCTTAGAAATTTATAACCGAATTCTCCGGATAAGTGAAACACCTGATCCGGAATTGCTTCTGCGAGTGGGTGATTTATATTTTGAATTAGGTCAATATGAGAAGGCAGAGAAATCTTTCCTTGAATTCAATAAGATAAATCCCCTTGATGGACATGGATATTATGGTTTAGGATTAATTAGAGAAACCTTGCAGGATACGGCTACGGCAATGACAGATTATAAAAAAGCCCTTTCTCTTTCTCCGGAACTGG
>CAZKMO010000135.1:0-9530 GCA_964554015.1 uncultured bacterium | reverse complement strand
TACCTTATACCCTATACCTTATACCCTATACCTTATACCCTATACCTTATACCCTATACCCCTATACCCCTATATCCCCTATTACCCAATTACCAATTACCAATTATACTTTTTCTCTTATTTACTAATTATGGTACAAGGGAATTATCTCCGGATCAACCTCAAGGTATTTAGGCAAGCACTGACCCATATTGGCATTGATATAGGTTGGATCGCATACTATATAGTCATTTCCGGAATAATATATTTTTTTGCCGGGCATATCCGCACCTATTTTTACCGCAGTAGCTATATGTCCGGGATAATCCAGACCAATAACCTCCAGGTTAAGTAAATTTCTGATCAGATAGGCAAACAAAACCGCCCTGTCTTCACAATCTGATCCGGGATAATACAATGTTTCTTCGATAAACAAGGGTTTTTCATCCCCGAACTGTTCATAATCGGAAGTATACTTGAAACTCTTTTGCACAAAATGCAAAACTAAATTCACTGCTTCGATTTTGGATTTTCCCAGGATCAACGGTTTCAGATTATTCAGTAGAGAATAATTGCATTCCGGGGAAATGGGTGCATTAAAATAAATCACATATTCTGTCAGGGGGTATTCCGAATAAAAATCAACAATCGATTTATTAATATTCAGGGAAAGGGAATAATCGGTGTGCAAATAATTAAACTTCAGGGTTTTTTCTATAATCTTAGGATTGACTACCGGACAATAGTAGATATTTAAATTTAGCATAGCCTGTGCTTCCGGATAACCTCCCTCGTAGGTAATAATTTTTTTCTCCCTGTTCGCAGCATACATATCGGCTAGGGTATAATATCTTCTCTGGTGCGATTGGATAAAGGGATGATTATATAAAACATTTTGAGAAGAAATTAAGAGAAAGATCTGGTTATGTATATACCCTACCTTTACGTCATACCCGTCTTTCTGCATTAGAAACCATGTAAATAACTCCCTGATATTATTATCCTGAGGAAAGATATGTTGGGAAAACTTACTGAGGAATTTGTAAAAGGCCCAATCGTTTAATCTCATATTTTGCTTTAGCTCTGCACATTGCTCCAGTAAATAAGTATACTGGGTTTTACTCATCTGCCCCCAAAATTTGCTGATATCCGTATTATTGAACGTATCCGGGAAGTCAATTTCTTCCAGGATCAGGTCATACATAATATTGCAGGGAGTGTTCAAATACACAAAATCCGCCCGTTTTCCGTACTGAAATTTTAGAGTAGGTCTTTTGATGAATCCCAAACCTCCCTTTTCCGGAGGGGATTTAATTTTAAAATCTTTTACTTTAGATTTTTGATTGCGGAGATCAATATTGATTTCTTCAAAATTTTTTCTGGGAATTTCCCCAGGTTTGGGGATCTGATCAGGGACAATTCCCTGGGTAAGGGAAAATTCCTGCCATTCTTTTTTTAAAAATTCGATAAATTCCTGGTCCCGTTTTTCCAGAAATTGCTTAAATTGCTGTTCTTCCTGATCCGTCCATTCTTTAAAATTCTGTTGAGCCCAGAACTTTCCCGGCAACAAAAGTATGATCAGAAAAATAACCGCTCCTTTTCCCTTTGAGGGGGAAAAATAATTTTTGTTTTTCCAATTAACCATAATTAATGCTCCATAGAGGTTATAACAATTCTTTGTTCTGTTTTTAACACATCACTGTTCTCCATTCTCTTCATGCCCCGGGTTTTACTTAAGAAAGAATAAAGATCTTCCTGTAAAATTTGATATCCTTCCTGCAGTTCCGTATCAACTTTTTTAAAGGGTTTGGTTTGAGCGAATATTTGCAGAACTTCTACTCCAAAAGGTTGATCACAAACGAATTTTAAAGGTATCTTATAGGCATGATTCACATAGGAACGGTCAATAAAATAATTATCCAGCAAAACAGTACGAACACCGCTGGCCAAATGATAAATCAACCTGATATAACAGGGTAAATTTACCTTAAGATAGACATTCATTATCTCATCATCAAAAAATACAACTCCGTTTTTTCCCTTATTGGTCCAGGCTTCCAGAAAAAGGCCTTCATCATTGATTTCACCTTGAGTGAATATTTGCTGCTCCTTAAGGGCCTGGGCAAAGTTTTGGGGCTGAAGAGTACAACCATTGTTTTCCACTATTCTCTGTGGTATGATGACATTCATACTGGCCATAATCTGCTTATGCTGGTAATTGCTTATCTCCGCTATGACTTTTATACTGTCTTTTTGTAGCCAATAGCTACCTGATAAAACATAGAGCGAATCAGCATTGGCAAAATCCAAAACCTCAATATCCGAATCAAAATTAGCAAGAATGCTAAACCCGGATAAACTGGTAATATTACTTTTTAAGCTTGCATCCAGGGATGCGGCAAATTCACTTGACATACCGGTATTTTGAAAAGTAAAGGGAAGAATAATTAAGGTACCCCGGGTGGTATTTAACTGATCACTTAAGCAGTTAAATACATACAGAGCCAAATCCTCCAGGTTTTTAATAGGCTGCTGAAAAAGGTTCTGCACCGCTTTATTTAACTCTGTAATGCTTACTACTTTTTTTTCAAATTTATTATCCTCTAATTCCGCAAAGGCACTTATCTGGGATGAAGAAGCCGCCTGTATAATGGCCCGGGCCTGTAGCATTCTGTTGATTAAGGGATAACAGCGCAGATAATACTTAAGGGCAGGAGATTTTTCACCTTGCTGTTCGGCCGTTTTACCTAAGTTATAATAATGCCTTATATTATTCTGTAACCTGTCCGCAATGCCCTTATAATGATCTATCAGTTTCTCTCTTCTCACATAAACCAGGGCATAGGCAGTTTTGGATCTTTTATCATAAAATTTATCAACTTCACAACCCCAAAGGTTTAAATGGGAAGCGGAATGGGTAATAGAAATGTAAAACTGGGAATAATAATTATCTCTCTCCACAATCTGCATTTTTGAATGCGATTTAATGCTGAGATATATTTTATTACTCAATTCCTTGCGGGCATTCTGGACTGCTATATCCATAGAATTTAATTCATTTTTATCCTGGCTTAAAGCTGCAGCTCCAAAACCGGTAAGATACAGTTGGGAAGCATATCTATCACTTTTCCCATAATTCTCTACCCAATCAGGTTTACTTCCCCAGACTATCCCGGAAAAACTAATAATGATAAAAAAATATATATATTTTTTCATTACCACTCCCTTGAAAAATTCATGGTTATCCTACTTGGCAACGATGGGAAAATCCGGAATCGATTCCGGCACTATGGTGGTAGGCTTCTGATGTCCATTGGTCAATTCCTTAACCCGCTTGGTAATATAAAAATCCAGTTCCTTTATGGTAACTATATCATTCTTATCAAAATCAGCCTGCATGTATTTTAACCCATCCATTAAGGCTTTGGTAAAAGCACCATGCGCCCAGCTGGGATCCTCATAAGCGGCAGAGTTATCCGTGGTTGCCGTCATAATAACCTGCCCGGTGCCGGCAGCTATCAAGTCCTTGATAGCAGTTGTTATATCAGCCTCACCTCTTTTTCGGCTGCCCAGAATATTCCCGGAATGACAGGCATCCACAAAAAGAATTACTTTTGAAGGCAAATTGGTGATCACATCTTTGAATTCAGTCCACTTCACTGCTGTACTTCTTAAACTCTGAATATCAGAATCAAAACTTAAGAAATAGTAATTATTTAAGCCATCGTTAATTCCATGACCGGCTATAAACATAACAACCACATCTTTTTGGGTGGCCTCATTTATCAGCCAATCAATGCTGTTTAAAATATCAACCCGGGTGGCTTCCATATTTGTTTTTAGCACCGGAGAAATATTCTGATAAAGTTTGGTTTGATTTTTAAATATTTCAATAATTGACTGGGCATCCGAGGCAGCATAGTCAAGTTTATAACGCATATTTTTATATTCGGATATTCCTATGGATAGTACATAAAGATTTGGTTTATAAACATTATCCACCCCTTTTCTTTTTACATGAATGTAAACAGGATTACTGGCGGCAAATCTGTTACCGGCAACTATTTTTATCACACTGGAACCATTGGGTACATCTATGGTTTTTCGGACATGTTCAAAATTACTATCAGTTTCCAGCAGAACCTTCATTCCCCGTTCTTTAATCTCTCTGCCGTTCAAAAATATTTTAATATCAGTAATATTAAAGTCCGATTGGGCAATAACATCAAAATCAATATTTACTTCATTATTATAGGTTACAATTTCTTCCGGAATATTCAACTCTATTTTGGGAGGAAGGATTTCTTCTATGGTTACCTCATCTAAACGCAGCTTCTGTTTGGTATAGGCAAGTGCTTTATCCTCATTTTTTAATTTGACGATATTTTCCATTAAACTGGGTTGATAATAGGTACGAAAAAAACGATCTGAACCGAAATAATCTGCAGCCTGGTCATAGCCGCGGTTAATGTGATACCCCACATACTGATCTCCACCTATACTGGAGGCATAGTATCCCTTTCCGGACCACACTACCCACTCATCATCCTGGCTGACAAAAATATTAATCAGAGGAAAAATTTCCTTGATGACCGACTGTTCATGATTCAAACATTCCAGATTCCAGAGCTTTATGGTTTGATCACTGCTTCCACTGACTAACATATTATCATCAGCAGCAATACTCCACACTGTACCGGTATGGCCGGTTAATATACCAATGATTTCACCTTTGATATTATAGACATTCAGGCACCCGTCATTTCCACCAGAAATTATTAATCCTTTTTCCGTAAATCCATAGGTTCGGTGCTGATATCCATTAGTGGCATCCCTTACTATACGTGCCAATACTTCTCCATCCTTTCTGACTTCCAGAACAGCATCCGGAAAGCCGTACTTTCCACCCTTGGTATGCTGGAGGGTAAAGGTATGATTAATACTCTTGTAGACCACTGGTATTCTTTTAAACTGGTTATCACCCTTTATCTTTTTAATAACAAACTGATTTAAATCAAAACATTGTTCCAGGGATGTCTTTTCATTGGTATAGGTCATGGGACTGTAACCGAAACCGATCATATTATTACATATGCCCACACTCCACACTTTTCTCCCCATGCCATTTATCATCCCCACTTCCCGGCCGGTATGTATATTCCAGAAATATATCTCGTAATTCTCCCCTCCGGCAGTAACTGCGGTATTTTCATCCAGAAAAGTAACCGCCTGGGTTAAGGCATGCTGCTGATCAAAAGTGGTAATAATCTCGAATCCTTTTTTGAAATCATAAATATTATTATTAGGAGGAAAGCCAACGTGTCCGGAAAGAAGATACCGGCCGTCTTGGGAAAATGCCAATCCCGTAGGCTGAGTTTTAGTGTAAATATTTTTAATGAGATTTAAATCTCTGTCCAATAAACTGATTTTATTCGCCTTTCCACAAACAGCAATATATTGTCCCGATACTGCCACATAGGATAGTTTAAACCCACAGTCAATTGATTTGAGTAACCCGGAGGTAAGCGAGTAGAGATTCAGGCGCTGATCATATCCAACCGATACAATCCGATATTCTGAATTTTCCGAAAAGATATTTACTCCATAGACATCATCGGTATGATAAGAGAATTTTTTATAAAGGGTAAATTTGTCATTCTCCTTACTCCAGACAATAACCTGTCTGTCCATTGCTCCCGAAACCAGTAAATTACCCTGATCATTAAAATGAAGATCCAGTACCAGATTTGAATGTCCCGTGAGAGTCTGTACGAGTTCTCCGGTGGTAAAATCATAAATTCTAATATCATTATCTACAAAATACCCTCCTACTGCTAAATAGGTATCATCCGAAGATAAAGCAATGGCAGAGATCATACCCTTACTGCCATTCCCAATCTCCCCGATTATTTTTCTTACTTCTTTTTTTAATCCCACATCCCAGACACGTATGGTTTTATCATCACTGGCAGATACCAGAAACCTTTTATCAGAAGTTGTCAGAATATCCCAAATTCTGGCTTTATGTCCCCCGGTATCAAGCTGTAATATGGCATTGGTTTGGGATAATAAAAGGGGTGTTATCAAAAAACAACAAATAAATAGTGAAATTTTTTTCATTTTATTTCTCTTACCAGATATATCAAATCATCAATTGCCAGATTTATAAATCATTGGAAATTTTGAATGATTATTTTCTCTGCCTCGATTTTATTCAGAATAAGCTTTATTTTTTAATTTATTATTTCATTTCCATTAGGCTGCCTCATAAGGAATAATCAAAACCGGTAAAAAAATTACCAGTCTGGTTTACTCTCCTACCATACCTATTTCTCTGTAGAAAACTAGATATACAGCGCAATTTGAATTCACTGTAAATATTGATTTTTCCCTATCAAATGACCATAGTCATATAAACCAAGCAAACTTCTAAAAAACATATAAATAGAAAAATTCAACCACACTAATCGCTCCTAATTTTCTGATTAATACCAGCCTGGTACTCCCAGTAATTTATTCGATTAAATTTTTCCTACCACTTTTTTTAAAAAATTTTCCTTGTATTCTTTGAAACTGCAATATTTATGCCCTCATGGAGAAAGATAATCTGCCTCTGAATATATGGGGTTTGCTAATAGAAGGAAGGAAATTTTCCAGAAATTTATCACGTCCCGAAATAGGGAAAAATTACATAATCCTTATTCTCAAAATCCAAGAACCATAAAAATAGACTACATATCAACCAAAAAAAATCAATCATCTTGATTCAGTTCCCTGAACATTTTATCCGCTTCTCTTCTGACCTGCTCTACCCAAAAATCATCACTTTCCTTCCGGGTAGAGATTAGAAAACATTGTTTGCTTTTATCATTCTCTCCTCGATCTAAATAGTACAATCCTTTCGCAAACATCCGGATAGCATCAAGGGATTGGCATGAAATTTTATCCTTTATTATGGTATTGATATTGCAATCGGGTCGGATTGCTTTCACTATTGCCCTACTAATGGTATATTCAAGATTACTAAAATTATAAAATTCATCAGGGGTAAAATATTTTAAAATACTGAATAAAATTTCTCCGGTTGAAACCTGTATCCCACTCAGTTGAAAACGTATGCCCCTGGTTACTTTATACATGGTAGCTGTAATGATTATATCTGCTTTCAGCAGTTTGCCTATTTTATTCAAATCAGCATCCGGGATTAAGCCACATTCCTGTAGTTTGATTTCCTGAAGTATTTCCCCCAGTTTTATTCGTTCCAGAACTATCAGATTATCTATTCTGCTCAATCTATGGGAGATGGCATCCGGCAAGCCATGACTGAATATTTTGGATTGCTTGATATCACCCCATACCTGAAAAGGTACCACAGCTACTGATTGAACCTTATTTATCGAATTATCACCGTTATAAACAGGATGTAATAACATTAAAATTAGGAAAAAATATCTTAGCATAATGAATTATTCTCCCTGTTGGCTACCATTCATTTTTTTTCCGACGTTCCTCATATTTCTCAATTTCCTCTTCCAGTTCCTGAAATGCTTTGGAGGAACGAAACCGGGTATACATGGCCTGATTATTTCTTATCTGTTCCATTAAGGTCTTATTGGATTCACCAATTGGATATGACATTAAAACATAAGCCCGAAAACTCCCATAATCTTTCACTACTTCCTGCTTAACCACTTTACTCCCGGACAAAGCGGTTGACACTACCTGTTTGGAGGCGGCATTAAACTGCTGTAGCATCTGGGTATTCTCACCACTCCCCACTTCTTCCATAAAGTCTTTTTCTAATCCGTCAACTTGAGTTTCTACCTGATTGGCAATTTCCTGGCGGGCTCCATGTTTTGCTTTATCAAAAGCGGTCTGCATGTCGGTTGAGGTCTGGGTATTGACTCCAAAAAAATAATTATCATCAGCAGGAGGATTCTGATACCATTCCGGTACCTTGCCGGTTGATACATCGGTTAATGACTTTGAACCGGCACATCCTAAATATAAAACACAAATCATAACAGTCGCGATGGTAATAATTACTGATTTCATTTTAATCTCCTTTCCTTAAATTATTAATAATTAATTATAAATTGTTTGGTAAAAATGTAGGTTTTGCCATCCTTAAAACAAACACTCAAATTCCATATCATTTTTTGTTTTTTGGGAATACTTTCTATAGGATACATTAACAAGGTATCCTGTAAAGTAGTAATTGGAGAAATCACTTTCTGATTTTTAACCAGGCTTAAATAGTATTTATAGTGATCAATATCAGAAACATGCGGCCAGCGGAATACCAATGCTCTTCTCTCCAAATTTTTTTCTATATACATATTCGTTCTAAATAACTCACTCATCTTTTTTTCTTCATCCAGATCATTATAACCAGCAGCAGTCGCACTGTCACCATATGCCTTGGAGGCAATATGGTCAGGAGGATGTAAGATCAAATCTTCCGAATCCTTTTGCACAATCAGATTAAAATCATCAAATTGAGGGCGAAGGCTGAAGAAATATACGGTAATAACCATAATCACCACAGCTATACCGGGTATAGCTACTTTTGCTGTTTGAGGAAGATTATTAAAAATATCCGTAATATTTTTCCGCGCAGTAATAATACTGTTTATCAACGCACTCGCAAAACTTTTCCGGGGACGGGCAGCTTTTTGAAATTCTTTAATATTATTCTTAATTATTTCCCTAAGAGGTGCGAATGAATATAATTCCTCATAACAAGCTTCACATTCCAGCAGATGCTGCTCAAATGCTTTTTTTTCCTGTTCGGTTACTTTACCAAATTCATACCGGGCTAAAAGTCGGCCAACTGCAGGATTTGTACATTTCTTGCTCATAAAATGCTCCTCTTAATAGCTTCTTGTTTTAATCTTTTTCTGCATCGGGAAATAATTACATCAATCCTGCTTCTCGATAAATCGGGGAAAGCTTCATGTATAGCTTTTATATCTCCGGTTGAAAAAAGAAGGCTGAATACTTTTTTGCATCTATCCCCCATTCCCGCAATAATTTCCAGAAGATGATTCTTTAAATCCTCACATTCGGATAAATCCACAGGATGCCATCTATATACAGCATGGTTAAAAATATTCTCTTCTGCCTTGTTTTCTTCCGGAGCATTCAATTTAGCTTTTTTCCTATTATCTGCGGAAGGGGAAAGGCTTCTTTTGCTGACCACATCACTCAATCTTTTCTCATATATCGGTTCATAATTTTCCTCAGATAAGCTTTTCATACGACGGCGTTGCTTGTATATTTTTCTTCTATACTCTTTATATTTATTATTCAAAATAGTCTGAGCCCATTGAATAAAGGTTCCTTTGGGTTGCGAGGTTTTACATTTTTCATATACTATTTTAAGGGCATTCTGTACTATATCTTGCCCATCTTCTTTTTCTATATGACTCTGATCTCTGTATATTTTTCTTTGCATTAAATAGGAAAACCTTCGGTTTAGTATTTCAAATAGTTCCTTCTCACATTCTTTTGAATTCTGTTTTATCCCTATTATAAGGTCTTTAAAATAC
>CAZKMO010000134.1:0-9534 GCA_964554015.1 uncultured bacterium | reverse complement strand
CATTACAGAGGTACGGGATCAAAAAAGGAGATTATCTTCTTGTGGTCAGAGGCAGCGGTTTTGCCATGGGGTTCATTGTTAAAGGACCGATAATTAAAGAAGCAAAGAAACATCCGGAATTAAAGGTGTTCGGATAACTTTTAATTTTCTCTGGTCACACATCATACATTATGAGAAAATCAAATTTAGAGAGTAATATATTATGAAGATATCGGAAAAGATTAATTGTATAGATTTTCCTTGTACGAATGTCATGACCAACAATGCGATTTTTCCCCAGGTTGATATTAATCCGTACAGCATAAAAATGCTCATGATATCCGAGGCACCATCCCTTAAAAAAGGGGAAAATTTTTATGAAAGTGATAATGATGTATGTATTCAGCCCACTATCCAAATCTTTAATGATGCAGGTCTTAATATTTCAAGCATAAAAGAAATAACTGATAAAGGAATTTATATAACTACCGCAATCAAATGCCCTAAAAAAGAACAGTCAGTTTCCACTGATAGCATAAAAAACTGCTCCTACCTGTTAGAAAAATGAATTAAAATTATTTCTCAACCTAAAGGTCATAATGTTGAATGGTGATGTTGCCATACGATCAATGAATTATATTGCCAAGAGACGGGATGGTGAAAGAATTATTCCTGCCGGCTCAACCTACAAAATAAGAAAGAATAAATATTGTTATAGAGATATACGATACTTTCCGTCTTATATTTTAACCGGAAAGAATTTACTTATAGAAAAATCCAAAAGGAAAATGATTACCGAAGATATTCGGGAGGCCTTGGGATATATGTAATCAATGCACCAGAATATTTCTCTGTTTTACAAACTCCAGTTTTGGAATCAGAAGAAAATATTGAATGATTTTTTAATTACAGCTAGCTGTAAAAAATGCCTTTCTTTATATAATTATTATTCTGATCAACCAGGATATCCATCCTGGTCGTTGAAATTCTTAATTCTCAATTCCCTTTTCCATTCTCTTTCTCAACCTCAACCTTTTCCACATCTCCGATACTCCGTCACTCCCATTCCCCGTTTTTCTTTTTTCCCCTTCGTTTCACTCAGGGCATGCTTTTATCCTTTATCTTTTGTATTTTGGATTTTTTTTTTGTCTTCTTCGTACCCATCTCTGCAATTATTAATACTATTTCAGCTCGGATTACCTGTCCTCTAAAGGCAGAAACATGGGATCCCAGGGTTCCAGGAGTATGGGTTTGGTCTTCAAGATTTCAAGCACTTCGGGTGAAATGAATTTTTTAGGAATAACCAATCGGAAGGTGTATTCATCGAACCAGGCATCAGTCATGGTTAGGTAGCCTTTATGACCAGCGGTTTCCCCCCAGCTGTTCTCCAGAAGCCATTTGACGGGTTCACCTTTATCATTTGTCTCCACTCCCACCAGGGCCATGCCGTGGGTGGAGCCGCTGCCTGCAGCTAATATACGCTCTTCCTTGGTCATATCGAATTTTATTCCATAAAGCGCTTCATAATCGTAATTTTCCAAACTCAACAATCCTTCCTCCCGGTTCAGCTGCTTGCCTACATCACAGGCATAATACATGGCTTCCCCGTCCAAAAGAGATTTGCGGGCAAACTCTTTAAGGTCTTTATCGGGAAGGTTTATATATTTCCAGTTACCCCCTTCGGTAAGATCCCGGTAGTATTCAATTTCATACAGCTTATAGTAATCCCGGGTGGGATCATTCATAAACATCACATAATCGTTCAAATCTACCCCAATGGTTTGCCGGAAAAATTCCAAAGGAGTATAGGTCACAGGTTCACTGATGTTTCCCTCTGCATCTTCATATCGCCAGGTAAATTCAGTGGGGGGTTCACCCAGATGATAGACCAGAATTTTATAAATGTCAATCATCATTTCTTCCTTGGCTTTTCTCAACGCCTCCGGTGATTTCCCCGTTTTATGCATCCTGCGGAGATGTATACCATCTTCACGTAGCTTCTTTCTGAGGATTTCTCTTAAATCTCTGGTATGGGAACTGTGATAGGTTTCCGGCATTACCGTTTTGGGAACCAGACCATATTTTTCTATTACTCCCACTGCCATATTCCAGACCCCACCGTCACTGACAGGATGCTGGAACAGCCATCTTACTTTCTGGTCCAGATAATCCTTATTACTGGTTTCAATAATATTCTCCAAAAAAAGGTTGGCCTTTTCCAACTGATCCCAAAAAAAGGAGTAGTTTTGGGAAAATTCAAAGGTTTCCAGATTGAATTTTTCTCTCACTTTCTGACGGATAACATTCAGGCTGGTAAACAGCCAACAGCGTCCGGTTGACTGCTGATCTGTTATGCCCTTAATATCAAGTTTTATACCGAAATAATGATCGGTTTTACCAACATGGGAGCGGTTAAGAATCAGGTTGTCGATACTGTTGTTGCTTATGGCGTTGATTCTTCCCTGATCAAGTTCTGTACTGCGCATTTTTTTCAGCAGGGATGAGGAAATGATTCCTTTCTGCTGGGCTGAAACCAGAGTAGTGAAACCAGCCAATAATATAACCAAGAAAAACAGTAATTTTTTTTCTTTCATAATGTATCCTTTCTTTTATTTTTTAATATATTTACATCGAAGAACTCGAAGTACACGAAGAGATGAATTTTATTTAATCCTTCTAAAACACCATCTCTTTTATCTCTCTCCTTCGACAGGCTCTCAAGGGAGATAAATTTTTCAGATATTAGAAGCAAAGTGCAGGAAAGATTTGTTTACCAATGCCCCGATACACCCGTACTCCCATACCCCGTTTCTCTTTTATATTTTGTATTTTTTCCCTTCACTTTCGTTCAGGACATGCTTTTGGATTTTTTCTTTTTGACGACCTTTACCCTCTTCAATTTTATTGACTATATATATTTGTAAATATAATGGTAAAAAAAGCTTTTTAATAAATTGAAATTATTTTCTCTATCATACAATGTTTACATAGGTCTCAGATTTTTCTTTCTTAAAAGATTTGGTGATGAAATGATACAGGGCATACAGTTCAAAAGAGAAAGGAATGTAGCCGATATACCCCAAAATCGGCATTTCAAAAATATGAAAGAATTGAACAAAGGGAATATAGTATACCCATTTGGGATAGGAATAGTAATTCCACATTTCCCAGAAAAATCCGCAGAGTAAAGCTCCCCAAGCCAGTGATATTACTGTTCTCCAGTCACCCCGGTTTATTTTTTCCAAAAGAGATGGATTACCCAGCCAGTAATTGAGGGGATCGATTATCAGATAAAGGGACAACCAGACAAAAGGATAGAAGAATTTGGGGAAAAAAATAAGAAGCAACAGAAGCAGCATTCCTATAAGTAGAATAAGGGTGAGAGATGTATTATGTAGGGGAACAGCCTTCCGGTTTTTCATTTTCTTTATGAATTTACAGGTTCCGACCAGTTCACTAGTACCAAACACAGCGGGGATTACGGTAGAAAAGTTCAGAGAGGCATACAGTGCATACTGTAATTCGGTAAATTGTTCTTTACCCACATACATCCAGTTTTGGATTCTGATATTAATCAGTTCAAACAGCCACCAGCAGAGGGAGGAAATGATAAAAAGAAGTACAAATTGTTTTTTATTTCGGGTAAAAAGAGAAGTGCCCTTCCGCATCCATACCAGACTGTCTAGGGTGAGAGAATAACCGGTCCACAAGGGAAAAAAGAGGAAATGGGAACGCACCCCGGAAAGGGACCAGAGGAGAATCCAGGCTGTGGCTACCAGTACGATACCAATCCAAAAATGTAAGGGGATTTTTTTATAGGGCTGCATAATAAAAAAAATTTTTTCAAATGTTATACAATCATACTCATAACCATTTTTTTCTGCGGAAAAACCATAACATGCCAATCGCAATTATACCCATTAATCCCAATACCATAAAATATCCCCACTTGTATCGCAGTTCGGGCATATTAACAAAATTCATTCCGTAAATTCCGGCAATAAAGGTCAAAGGGATAAAGATAGTGGCAATGATGGTTAGTACTTTCATAACTTCATTCATTTTATTACTGATATTGGAAAGATACATATCCAGCAGTCCGGTAATGATATCCCGTATGGTTTCCACCATATCGATTATCTGTATGGTATGATCATATACATCTCTCAGATAAATATTAGTGGAATGAGAAATTAAAGTTGAGTCAGTACGTTGTAGTTTGGTTATTTCTTCTCGAAGTGGCCATATGGATTTACGCAGGAAGAGAAGATTCTGCTTCAGGGAATGGAGTTTTTGCACTATCTTCGGTACGGGATTTTCTATAACTTCATTTTCCAGATTCTCGGTCAATTCTCCGATTTGCTCCAGTACGAAAAAGAAGTTATCAACCACGGCATCAATGAGAGTGTAGGCAAGATAATCGGTTCCCATGGAACGGATTTTCCCTTTTCCGGTGCGTATACGTTCCCGTATAGAATCAAACAGATCACCCTCCTGTTCCTGAAAGGAAATAACACAGTTTTTGGTTATGAGTATACTTACCTGTTCGGAATTAAAATCAGCAGCCATAGCATCATTGGGATGCATGCGCAGAATAATGAATAACATATCCTCTAAATCTTCAACTTTGGGCCGCTGATTTGTGTTTGTAATATCTTCCAGTATAAGGGGATGAATGTTAAAATGCTTACCGATTTTTTCAATTATATCAATTTTATGGATACCGTCGATATTAATCCAGGTAACAGATTTAGTATCCCGATATGAAAAAGTTTCTTCCACAGAAGAACATACTTTTTCTTCCACAGTAGTGGGAGTATAATCAAAAACAGTTATCCTCGGGGAGTTTTTTCTTTTGGAACCGGTATATACCAAAGATCCGGGTGCAAGACCAATTTTTTTGGATCGAGTAAAAAATGGCCAGCGCATTTTTCATTTCCTCCATTTAGTTATATCCTATTATTCTTTTTCAAGTTTTATATTCAGAGGTGGAGATTGATCTTTTTTATCTTTACCCGCATACAGAGTGAGATGAGGGAAGGGAATTTCGATATTATTTTCATCAAAAGCTTTTTTCAAACGTCGGTTGTATTCTCTGCCAATTCGCCACTGTTTGATGGGTTTGGTGGTAATCCGAGCTTTGATTATCAGAGCAGAATCGGCAAACTGATCCAATCCGAAAACTTCCAGAGGTTCGATAATGTCATTTGTATACTCCGGATCTGCCCTCAGTTCCTCATCAACCTTTTTCATGATCTTCATCACCTCATCCACATTCTCTCTATAGGCAACGCCAATTTCGAATAGATAGCGGGAATATCCCTTGGTCATATTGGTCACAACATTTATCTCCCCGTTGGGGATATGGTGAACATTACCGGCCAGATCCCGGAGAATAGTCAGCTTAAGAGTCATTTTTTCCACCACCCCTGCCTTATCCTCAATCTGAACTACATCACCCACCCGATACTGATCTTCTATGAGTATGAAAAAACCTCTGATAATATCCTTAACCAGACTTTGGGCACCGAAACCAACAGCCAGTCCCAAAATTCCGGCAGCAGCCAGAATGGGACCGATGTCAATACCTAGTTCTCCCAGGATAATAATTACGGCAATCGAACAAATGAGTATGGTCCACACATTTCTGAAAATAGAATTCAAGGTATCGGATCGTTTACCAAATTCCACATCATCTTTTTTCTTGTCCCTGACAGAAGCAAATATTCTATCAGAAAGATAATTAATCATTCTAATCAGGATAAAGGTTCCAACTATAATAAACAGAATACTAAGACCGGCATCTTTCAACCAGGTAATTAGGATTTGTAACATATTATCCATGTAATTTCTCCGATTTTATTGAATATTTTTATAAAAATTTAGAAAAATAAATATCTACATTAAAAATAGTTTGATTATTTTTTTTCTCCTTGTTTGGTATACAGGTTTGCTGTTTCTTTTAAGAGAATTTGTAGATTATCTACCATCTCATGGGTATCGGTAATGTTACCGTCTAAAAGAAGTACACTGGTGTACAGATTATGGACAAGTTTGGTTAAAAGAGCATCCTTAGGATCTGTTTTATAAATGGTCAGCATTTTATTAATCAAAGGATGATTTTTATTTATTTCCATTTTCTTGGGAATAGGCTTTACTTCCCGGTTCACCATCTGCATGATTTTTTCCATCTGTTTTGACATGTGCATATCCGTGCCAGCCAGCAGAGCCGGACTGTCAATCAGACGATCGGAAAGTATGACATCTTCAACCTTATCCCCCAGAATATTTTTCATTCGTCGAGTAAGTTTTTCCAGATCCTGGCGTTTGGCTCTGCTTACTTCTTTTTTCTTTTCTTCCTGGGTGGAAAGCTTTTCGATTTTGGAAAGATCTGCTTGATCAGCAGAAACTATTTTTTTCTTTTTATATTCAAACAGACCTGGAAGTACAAATTCATCCACTGGATCGTAGCAGTATAGTACTTCTATATTATTTTTCTTAAATATCTCCAGGATTGGATTATTATCAAGATCCTGTCGGGATGGGCCGGAAAGAAAGTATATTTCATCCTGATTTTTGACCAGGCGTTCCACATAGGTCTTCAAATCGATCAATTCATCTTTATCCTTACATTTGGAGGAGTTAAAACGGAAAAGATCTGCTATTTTATCTTTATTACTGTAGTCTGTATATCCTTCCTTGAGAATGCGGCCGAATTGATCCCAGAATTGTATATATTTATCCGGTTTTTTTTGGGAAAAATCCTTAAGATAGGAAAGAAATTTGCTCACCACTGTATTTTTAATCTTAATCATGTAAGGATTTTCCTGCAGCGTTTCCCGGGAAATATTCAGGGGCAGATCATCACTTTCTATTACCCCTTCCACAAAACGTAAATAGGATGGCAGTATTTCCTTAGCTTGGGGGTCGATCATTACCCGTTTTACAAATAAATTTATGCCGGAATCCTTTCTGCTCAGTCCCATAAGTTCAAAATTGGTTTGGGGTACAAAAAGAAGTACATTGAACTGCAGAGGAACATCTGCCTTGAAATGATACCAGGTTAGGGGATCATCGTTCTGGCGGGCAATAAATTTGAAAAATTCTTTGTAATCTTTTTCCTTGACTGATGACTTTGGTTCTCTCCAGATAGCGGAAATTTTATTAGCTTTTTCTCCTTCCAGATATATGGGAAAGGGGACAAAATTGGAATATTTTTCAATTGCAGATTGTACGGTTGCTTTTTGGGAGAATTTTTCTGCATCTTCTCTCAGAAAGACTTTTATGGTAGTCCCCCTTTTTATTTCCCCGGCAGCAGGAGTTATCTGAAAGGATCCCTGACCGGTGCTGGTCCAGACATAAGCTGGTTCATCTTTATGGGCTGATTTAGTAGTTATCTCAACTTTTTTCCCTGCCATAAACACAGAATAAAAGCCAACCCCGAATTTACCTATAAGATTCGCCTTAGCTTCATTTTCAGCGGATACTGCCTTGAGGAAATCGGATGTTCCGGACCGAGCAATGGTACCGATATTATTTTTAAGTTCATCTCCAGTCATACCGATTCCGGTATCAGAGAGAGTGAAGGTTTTGTTGTTTTTATCAAGATTAATTCTTATTTCAAAATCAAGGTCCTTATCATATATTTCTTCACCCAGCAGTTTTTTCAAGCGAACTTTTTCCAGAGCATCCGCAGCATTGGAAATAAGTTCCCGAATAAAAACATCTCTATAAGAATACAGGGAATGGGTGAGTATATCCAAAAGCTGACTTATTTCGGCTTTAAACTTATATTGTTTTGAAGTTTTTCTCTCAGGCATTCCTATAACCTCCCTTAGTTTGATTTATAATTTATACAATTTTTTTAATCTCTACATCATTAAAATAAATTTTTTTACTAAGTTTGTCAAGTATGATAAAAAATTATACTAATTTCTCTCTATACGATATTTAGAAACGAAAGTATGAGGTGAGGTTGCTAAGGGAGTGTCTAAGTCGATGGTTCTAAAACTATGGGCATGATGTCATTCCCATTCATTATGTAGGAGGTAAACTCCAGGGAAAAGGCAGGATGGTGATTAGAGAAGTAAGAAGTGAGTTGTTTAACTTTATTTTCTATAGTTGTGATAGGGATAATCGAACCGCCCGTTTAGCAGCTATTTTTTTCTTTGAAGTTTTAAAATTTTTAAAAAAATAAATAATAAGTGAGGAAATTATCTTAAAAATTACAGAATATAAATTTTTATATAAAAATTCCCAGACCGATGCGGGCGCTGCAGAAACCTAATATTGAGCCTGCCATTACATCACTGGGATAGTGTACACCGTTATATACTCTTGAGAATCCTATTATGGAAGCGGTGGTGTAAAAGGGTATGGAAAGAGAGGGATAAAAGTGATTAAACAGAGTTGCCATCAGAAAAGCTCCGGCAGCATGTCCGGAGGGAAAACTGAATTCATCGGGTATACGCATAAGCCGGTTGATCTCAGGAAGTACATTGGACGGTCTTAACCGTTTAATGTTGTTTTTAATTAATCGATAAAATAAATGTTGGATTATAAAGGAGGTAATCCCAATATGAAAAATCAACTGGGTGTGAGCATAGTCAAGCGCCAGTACTATCCCCCCGATGACCGGATATAAATATCCATAGCCAAAATGGGAGGCGGCAACCATAATCTTATCAATTATTTTTTTTCCGTTCCACCCGGAAATTTTTATACACAAATTAGAATCAAGATTTAATAAATGTATATAAGTTTTCTTTAACATAGTATTGTAATTATTACCTTTATCAATAAACTATAAAATTTTCACATTAATCTTATGCAATTTGTATGCCAAATCCCCCTGATATACAACCTATTCGTTATTAAAATTTACAATTATTATTTTTATTTTCCAAACTTTTCTTTTAAAATATTTAATAGAGTTTCATCTAAAAAGAATTTCCCGACTTTATCAAGCTGGTATTTTTTAAGAGTAACTTTGGTATCGGATTCAGGAATTAGCTTCTGAGCTAGAATATTTTTTTGAATCAAGAATTCTTTATCGGATAATTTCCTGGCCTGGTCATAGGTGTTGAGTATTTTTTGCTGGTATTCCTGGCGCTCGGATTCACTGAATTTTTTGATAAATTTTTCTATCTTATCCATATGTATTTCAACCAATCTATCCTTTACCCTATTATATCTATAGGAGGGCATTTCTCGAATTCTTTCCAATAGACCTACCGATCTTTCCGATTCCATATCCAGGGATTGGCCGATTCGCCCCTTTTTAGGGGGAATGGTACAGGGTTTGAATTCTTCGATTAAAATTAACTGGTTAGGTGATAATATCTCCTTTACGTTCTCCTGTAATTCGATTAATTTTTCTCCCTGTAAATCTTTAAGTTCATGCTGCTGTTTATTCATCTGAAGAATTTGATTGGTGAGGATTTCCGATATTTGCTTATCCTGCAGCAGGGTTTCTTTCAGATTCAGTAAGATACTTTCAAGTTCAGTTTTGTGTTGGTATAATTGTTCCTTAAAATCTTGTTTTACTTTTTGGGC
>CAZKMO010000133.1:0-9546 GCA_964554015.1 uncultured bacterium | reverse complement strand
CCCTACTCAATCGCTATTTTATTGGATAAAAAACTCAAACAGAATGAATGGGATCAAATTGAAATCTTTGCCTCAGATATCAACCAAACCATGATTGACCGTGCACGGCAGGGAATTTATAAAACCTATGCTTTACAACAAATGCCGAAATTCGATCAAGACAAATATTTTATTCAAGATACCGAGAACGAACAGTATCACATCATCCAAGAGATCAAAGACCAGGTTCAATTTCGTCAGCATAATATTCTGCATACATTCTACTATGGACTATTCGATGTCATTATATGTCGCAATGTTCTAATCTATTTTAACAAGGAAAGCAAGGAAAAAGCCCTTCAAAAAATGCTGTACCATCTCAGACCGAAGGGCTTTTTCATTATTGGCTTTGCCGAAAATCTGATTGATCATAAATTGGATTTTACCTATATCAAACCAACCATCTATCGTCGCTTAGAGAAATGAGAATTGCATATGCATGATATTTTTAGTGAATATAAAATCCATTTTCTTGAAGAAGCAGAAGAATATCTGGAAACCTTAAATGGTGACTTGATTGCTTTCGAAAAAGATCCTTCTGACCGCCATCTTATAGATAATTTATTCCGCATCATGCATACCCTGAAAAGTTCGGCCGCTGCTGTGGGTATGGATACATTCAGTGAATTTGCTCATGACGCAGAAGATCTCATTCAACAATTCAGGAACGGTTCTATAAAAGTCAACAAAGATATCATTGATATCCTGTTCGCTGTTTTTGATGAAATGAAATCCTGTATCACGCTGGCATGGGAAGAAGGGGAAAAAGAAGTTGATTTTACATCTTTGACGAATCGCATGCACAATTTATATAAAAAGAAAGGTAAGGGGAAAACCGATTCATCCCCTAAAAACACAGAACTGATCCAAGAAGACACATTTTTACTATCCAGTAAAGAAAAAAGTTTGATTCAAAAAGAAAAAAATCAACCTTTTCTGATTCATGTTCAAATCGATTCCGCTGAACCCATAAAATGGCTGCGTGCAGAACTCATTCTGAATCATATGATGGGCATAGGTAAAATCATACGCATCATTCCGGAAAAGTCCCAATTCCAATCGAATCAATTTGCAGGTCATTTTTCTGTGATTTTGACATCTTCCTCTAAACCTCCGGATATAGAAAAAGCCATAACCATTGACCTTGTCAAACTGATACGGATCGAGCCAATTAAAGATATCAACTTACCCATTGAACATCATGTAAAACATATCCTGGTGAAACCAGATGCCAAACAGGAAAAAATCCAACAATCAGTTTCAACTTCTCAGGCAAAACAAATAAACAGCGAGAACAGTATCCGTGTTTCTATCCGAAAACTGGACGAGCTCATGCATCTTGTCGGAGAGCTGGTAATTACCAATTCTGCCCTCAAGTTCCTTGAAAAACGTCTGAATGATCGGATACAACATGATCCCCTGATCCATGAAATGAACATACTCAATGACAAGCTCATCAGGACTTCTGCAGATCTGCAAAGAGGAGTATTAAAAACACGAATGCTGCCTGTGGATATGATATTCAACCAGTACAAACGTGTTGTTCGTGATCTTTCCAAAAAGGAAAAAAAGGAAATCGATTTAATCATCAAAGGCAAAGAAACAGAGGTCGATAAAAAAGTCATTGACATTTTACACGATCCACTCACCCACCTCATTCGGAATGCAGTAGATCATGGTATCGAAACGCCCGAAGAACGTATAAAAAAGAACAAGCCTCCCAGAGCCCGTATCGAACTGATCGCAGAACAGTCCGGCAATCATATCCTGATTACTATCAAAGACGATGGCCGGGGAATCGATCTTGAGAGTGTAAAAAACAAAGCCATCAAAAAGGGAATTATTAGCCGCAGTCAGGTACAATCCATCACAGAGAATGAATTATTAAATACACTGTTTCAGCCGGGATTCAGCACTTCGGAAAAAGTAAGTTCTATGTCCGGGCGAGGTGTTGGTCTGGACGTGGTTAACAATGCTGTAAAAGAACTAAACGGAACCGTACACGTTCAGACACAGGTTGGTCTGGGTACCGAATTTTTGATCGTCCTTCCTTTGACCCTGTCGATTATCACAGTCATTGTGGTAGAATCCAATCGACACAGATATGGCATCCCTGTCAATGATATCCGGGAAACCATTAAAATACCTGAAAAGGAAATTGAAAACCGTGAATGTGTACATGCAGTCAAATTGGATGACCAGATCATACCGGTGATTGGATTAAATGATGCTCTCGAGAACCAGCAAAACCCATTGCCCAAAGGCAAATATGGACTGATCCCTATCATTATCATTTCATACAAGGACAAGGAAATCGGATTGATTGTGGATAAAATACTGGGAAAGCAGGAAATTGTTCTGAAATCCTTGGAAAAAAACTATAAATCAATACAGGGATTATCTGGTGCAGCCATTCTTGGAGATGGAAGTGTTATTCTCGTTATTGACACCATAAAAGTCATCCAAATTTATAAAGAAACAAATAAGATATTCAATGCCAAAACAGAAGAAAAAGATCCATCGTTAACTAAGCTAAAGGATTGATCAAATGACAGATGTGAAAGAAACTGAAGTATTTTCAAAATCGGAGAAAACAAAACTAGAAGAATCTCTAGCACAGATATTCATTCAATCTTTCCATCAGGCGGCTGAAGCATTTTCCCAGCTTCTGATGCAGGAAATGGTAATTTCCAAATACAGGATTGAACTGATTACCGGAGAAGAGTTCATCGACCGGTTGGGAGATAAAATGGAGGATGGATATTTTGCCTCCATCATTAAACTGGAGAATGAATTGGATACAACGATTCTATTTCTTTTAACCGAAGAGGAAGGGAAGCGTTTATATCATATTCTGAACGATACACCGGAGGACAATGAATCCACACCCCTGGAATACATGATAAACAGTATTGGAGAATTGAACAACATTATAGGAAATAATTTTGTCAATTGTTTGGCAAATACCTTGAATCTATCGATTCATGGCACTGTTCCCAGAAACACCCTTGATTTATTGGGGGCTATACTTGAAAGTGTCATTCTGCAACATGAATTTGTGAATAAAAACATATTTTGTGCAGAAGCAACTATTTCTGATAAAAAACATACTGCTTTCAACGTCAGACTCATCATTCTGTCAGATAAAATACAACTGATGAAGTTCTTAAACCGATCCGAGGAATAATCATGGAGCAATTCGTCAAGATGAATGAAATCTATGTTACAAAATCTCCTTATTTAATAAAAACCGTTGTGGGCTCGTGTATTGCCTTATGTATCTGGGACAATCACTCTAAAATTGGGGGTATGGGGCATATCATGCTGCCCAAATCAAATGGTAATCCCAAGGCAACACCAGGTAAATATGCGGATATCGCTGTAAAAAGCCTTATTTCAACCATGGTAAATGAAGGCAGTTCTATCGTAAATATGCAGGCTTCCTGTATTGGTGGCGCCTCCATGTTCCAGAATCATCATCACAAATGTGAATCGGTAGGTATCAAAAATTATAAAATGGTTAAAAAAGAGCTGGCTGATTTGGGTATCCCGATTGTCATAAAAGCCGTGGGCGGTAATTCAGGAAGAAGGGTCGTAATGAATTGCACCAGTGGAGATATAACCATCTCAACACTACAAAAAGCGAGTCGGGAATATGAATGCAATTAATACCAAACCTATCAAAGTATTGGTTGTGGATGATTCTCCCCTGATGCGAATCCTATTGACAAGAATAATTGAAAAATCTCCTGAATTAACACTCGTAGGTACAGCTTCAAATGGAAAGGTAGCATTGGATCTCATAGCCAAAACAAATCCTGATGTAATTACCATGGATATTGAAATGCCTGAGATGGACGGCCTAGCTTGCTTGGTCCACATTATGAAAGAAATGCCCAAACCGGTCATCATGATTAGTGCCTACACCAAAGAGGAAGAAGAATCAACCATCACTGCCTTGGAACTGGGTGCTGTGGATTTTATCCCAAAGCCACACCCAGCCCTCCCCGAAACCATTGAAGAAATAAAAAAGGAAATTTACACGAAGATACGAACAGCTAGCCTGATCGAAGTCAAAAAAACCGATTCTAAAATAATCGATACCATGCTGGAAAAGGCCCGATCCCATAAACACCATGGTCATTCTTCCCTCACTAAGCATAAGCAACCTTGTGAAAAGGTAATTTCTATCGGCGTCTCAACAGGGGGACCAAAGGCCTTAAGCACCATGATACCGGCTATTCCGCCTGATATCAATGCCTCCATTTTAATCGTCCAGCATATGCCTCCTGGATTTACCAAAGCATTGGCAAATCGTCTGGATGAACTTTCTAAAATCGAAGTTAAGGAAGCTAAAGGGGGAGATCCCCTGGTCGCAGGAAAAGTATATATTGCACGTGGCGATCATCATCTGACTGTTAAATGTCAGAATCACACTTATTTTACCCGCTTGAACCAGAACGGACATGTCTCTTCCTTCAGACCATCTATTGATGTATTGATGAAATCAACCGCTCAACATTTTCAAGATAAAAACATTGGTGTGATCATGAGTGGCATGTGCACCGATGGTGTGGAAGGGGTTCGATATATAAAAGAAAATCAAGGAACCGTAATTGCGCAAGACGAAGCAACTTCGGCGATATTTGGAATGAATAAAATTGCCATTCAACTGGGACGTGTCGATCATATAGTCGCACTGGATCAAATCGTACCTACTATATTAAACCAATTATAAGATTGAGGAGAACAACATGAGATCAAAAGGACTGGACACAAAATTTATAAATCTATTCTTAAACTCGATAGAGACAACCTTTATCAAAGTGTTTCAATGTGATTTAACACTTAGCCAAATCTACTTTATGAAGGATCAATTATCTGAAGATAATGTTGCTGTTATGACAGGCGTGATCGGGAACAACTACACGGGCATGGTGGTCTATCGCATGCACAATGAAACGGCCCAACGCATGATCGATTTTTTAAATCCTGACGAAATAGATTCCTCCAATCGCATAATGACCTATGAAAGTCTAGGGGAGATTATCAATATTATATCTGGAAATACCATGACCAGATTTTCAGAGAACAATTTATCACTTAATATTACCACACCTTCAATTATTGCCGGAGATACCTTTGAACTCTTCACCCTGAATCAAATAACACTTTCGGCAGATATGTTGTCACCCTTCGGCACCATGGAAATCGATCTTGCCATTAAGCATTTTTAAACGGTTCATATGAATTAAGAAATTTTAAATCAAAAAGGAGATAGATACTATGATTAAGGTGCTCGTTGTAGATGATGCAAGAATAATGAGAAACATATTGAAAAAAACAATAAAAGAAAAATTCGATGACATCCATATTATCGAAGCCAGAGATGGCCAGGATGCAATTGACCTATTTAAAAAGGAACAACCACATCTTGTGACCATGGATATTACCATGGAGCGCAAGAACGGTCTTGATGCTGCCAAAGAAATACTTAAAATCGATAACAACGCCAAAATCATTATGGTCACCTCTCTGGGGCAGGAAAAGATGCTCAGTGAATGTGTGCAGGTTGGCGTACGGGATTATATTGTGAAACCATTTTCAAAAGAAAGAATTTTATCATCCATTTCAACTGCGCTGGGTGAAAAGTAGGACAAAAAGTAATATTCAGATTAAATAATAAAAACTTGTAACCATTAAGCATGAAAGAGAATAATGAAAAAAATACTGATTGTTGATGATGCCAAACTGATGCGCAATATCATTAAACAAACCCTTCTTGAGGATCAAGAATATGCCATTTTTGAAGCCAATAATGGAATGGATGCAGTAGAAAGCTACAAGACAAATCAGCCGGATCTGGTTACCATGGATGTGACCATGGAACATAAAAATGGTCTGGATGCGACCAGGGATATTTTATCATTTGATCAACACGCAAAAATCATCATTGTTACGTCATTGGGACAGGAAAAATTGATTGAAGATTGCATCAAGGCAGGTGTGAAAGATTTTATTCTGAAGCCTTTTACCAAGGAACATATACGGAAAACAGTTTCAAGAGTTCTTCAATTAAATTAACCTAAATGATTAAAAGAAGAAAGGAGGTTTTTATTACAGTTAAAAACAAATATTGATAAAGAGATCGATCTTTAAACAGAAAGAGTAAGTAAAAATGAAAGGAGAATAAAAATGCTTATCAAAAAAAATCAACTAAGGAAAACAATCATCAAAGGGATGGGTTTTTTCCTTGTATTCTCATTGCTGGTGCCAGCCATGGCACAGGACACAGAGAATCTGATGCAATTATCCCTGGAAGAAATTTTAAACATGGAAGTCACTACCGTTTCCAAATTTGCAGAAAAACTTTTTAATGCACCGGGTGTCATTACAGTAGTAACCAAAGATGAATTGGACCGGTTCGGAGGAACCACCTTAAAAGACATTCTGGAACGGGTTCCTAGTTTAATCGGTTCCACGGTCTATATGACGGATCGCAGTACCATCGCCCCCCGCGGTGACCAGGTATTGGCCTCTTCCAGTCACGTGCTGCTGCTCATCAACGGCCGTCCGGTGAGAGAATCCCTGGAAGGCGGCATTAAAAGTGAAATGTACGAAGCATTTCCGGTAAACATTATTGAAAAGATCGAGGTTGTCAGAGGGCCTGGTTCGGTATTGTACGGATCCAATGCTATCTCTGCAGTCATTAATGTTATAACCGAAAGTGCCGAGAAAAGTGGAATGGCCGTATCCGGACTTGCCGGACAATCGGGTGCCTATGGCGCTCGGGCAAAGGCCAAATTTAAATCCGGTGATTTCAGTGTGGTGGCCGCCGGGCAGTTGCTGAAAAAAGCGGAATGGAAAACCGATGTTACCTACAAAAACTATTACACCCCTGTGGATACTACCATTACCATGAAGAATACTATCCCCAATGAAGGGATGGGCACCTATGTGGGTATCAATTATAAAAACCTGCACCTCATGGGCTCCTACACCGAATGGAAAAACTATTACTGGATAACAGATTACGCCACCATTTTCCCCTTCCCGACATACGGTGTCAACAATTGGTCCAAGACTTTTGCAGATCTGGGTTACGGATTACAGGTTTCCGATCAATGGAATATGGACTTTAATGTCACCTACACCCAATCGAAATTCAATACAGAGAATTGGCCGAATACGAATCGGGATTCCTACGAAATAGTGGCGGAGTGGAGCAATTACTACAATCCGACCGAAAGAATGGGACTTGTGTTCGGAGGATTGTACAACTATTTCAGCGGTAAAGAATGGGGTCCGGGTGTCACCTATACTGATGCCAATCGGTATAGTATCGGAGCCTATGCCCAGTTGAATTATCAGCTTCTGCAGAGTTTGAATGCCATTACTGGTCTTCAGGCCAATAAAGTCCAGGATATCGATCTGGATATCGTACCTCGGTTAGGAGTAATCTGGAATCCGGTTGAACGCATCAATGTGAAAGCGCTGTACAGTTCTGCTTTCAGGGCTCCCAGTATCAATGAATTGACCATTAATTTTCCCGAAATGCAGGGCAATCCCAATTTGACACCGGAAAAAGTCAACACCCTGGATCTGGGTGTGAATTATCAGGGAGAACAAATCCAGGCTGGGATCAATTTCTTCCACAGTCAGCAGGAAGATGTCATTTTTCAAAACCGCGACTTAGCTGTGGTGCCTGCTCCCATGTACTGGAACGGTGTTGAAGTTACCTTTATGGGAGTTGAAATTGAAGGAAAATATTACGTTAACCGGAACCTCTTTATAACTGGTTCAATGCTGTATCAAACCAATGAGGACAAAGACGGCGTTGAAAATGTAACCCCCATCGCAAACTTAGGTGCCAAGGGAGGCATCAGTTACAAATCCGATAAAGGTGTCACAGTCAGCCTCTTCAATATCTATCAGGGTGATCTCGATAAAAAATTTGACGCCCAGTTAAATCCCAGTCCCGGGGCGTACAACCTGTTGAATCTCTACGCGCGGGCAGATATCAACCAGCTTTTCAACCTTACTATGAAACCTAACCTTGCTCTTTTCCTGCAAGCAGATAATGTTCTGGACAAAGAAATCTGGTTGCCCGACTGGGGTCTGCTCCCGGGCAAATCCATTCCTGTGAATCAGGGCCGTGCCCTCTATGCGGGTCTGGATATTTCTTTATAAAATTTTACTCGATTGGATAGCAATATGAAAATTATAAAAATCATGGTATACATTCTTTTTCTTTCTCTGGTTGGCAGTTCACTCCAGGCGCAAATGAAGAATGCCCCGGCCAATGTCGTTGCCGCTATGCTTGTAAAAGTCATCAACTTTGAAAAAAACATAGCAAATAGCGGAGACATAACCGTCTATGTCCTTAATGCTCCTGATGTGGCTGCAGAGCTTAAAAAGGCAATCGGTATGTCTGTGGGGAAATCCACCTTAAAAACTGTCACATCCGGTAATACACTGCCTGCGGACAAACCTTCCCTGATCTATTTTGATGATGCTTCCAGACTGAATGTCGTTGTAGAATACACACACAGAAATAATATCCTCAGTGCAACAGGACATCCTGATCTGGTAGATCAAGGCGCTACGCTGGGATTTGGCATTGGTGAAGACAATAAGCCTAAAATCTTTTTAAATCTCAATGCCTCACTGGAGGAAGAACTGGATTGGAATCCGGCAATATTAAAAATTGCAAAAATTGTAAAAGAATAACCGTCTCCATAATATGATAATCTCTAATAATCCGTTCCTGCGATCTCCGCAGGAACGGATTATTCAATTGATTCAAAATTTTATAAAACGATTCTGTAGATCGCTTTATACTGCACTTTACAAAATAAAAACTTTGATGATGACATCATATCAATAAAATGTAGACAAAAAATGAAAGGTAAATTGTACATGACGAAACCAGAGACCCAAAAAACGAAAGTTGTGATCGCAGCCCCGAATTTCAGTTCATCGTTTCAAACCTCAATTTGTGAACAGCTCCGGAAGTGGTTCAAACCGGAAGAAATGACATTACGGTCTGTGAAAGATAACGCTGAGGAACAGAAAAAGCACCTGGAGCAAATACTCAGACAAGGAGATCTTACTGCCCTAATCGCTATCAGTGTTAGACCCGATCCTGACACAGTTGCTTCCTACACTGCTGCGAATGTACCTATTGTACTGATAGACGAGGAGACGAAGGGAGTGTCCACCATTTTTACGGACAATTGCCTGGGAGGACGCCTAGCCGGGGAGCACCTGATTGCTAAAGGCAAAAAAAGAATTGCCATTGTTTCTGGCAGAACTCAGGTAGAGGGCGGCTACAACGCAGCCCAAAGGTTCAAGGGCTTCCAAGAGGCACTAAACGCTGCCAAACTCTCTGTATTACCAGAGTGTACAATTGAAGTTACCCACTACTCTCGCGAGGACGGTCTTGAAGTTATGCCGAAATTGTTAGATAAAGACCTGGATGCCATCTTTTGCGCAGCAGGTGATAAC
>CAZKMO010000132.1:0-9555 GCA_964554015.1 uncultured bacterium | reverse complement strand
AATAGATAATTTAAGAAGTTTTATTTCGGAAGATTTTAGAAACTACTTATCAAAAAGTGGTTAATGGAAAAGTAACTAAGACAATTGAGTTCCTGAATGCCGAAGATGAAGAAAATTACATTATAGCTCAGGCAAATACACCTACTGATAAAAATGGTAAATTTTTAAGTGAAAGAGTAAAAGCGAGATATAGAGGTGAGTTTCCCATTGTACAACATGATCAGGTTAATTATATGGATGTTTCCCCTAATCAGATTGTGAGTGCAGCTGCGGCGTTAATTCCCTTTTTGGAACATGATGATGCTAATCGGGCTCTTATGGGATCTAATATGCAGCGACAGGCAGTTCCCTTACTGCAACCCGAGGCCCCTTATGTGGGAACAGGAATGGAAAGAAAAATCGCTATAGATTCCAAGTCATTGTTAATTTCTGATATAGATGGAGTGGTTAAAAAGGTAAGTGGCGATGAAATTGTAATTTCCCGAGATAATGGGAAAGATTCCTTGGATTTCGATTTTTTACAGGAAAAAGTATATAAGTTGACGAAGTTCCTCAGAACAAATCAAGATACCATGATCAACCAGATTCCCCTGGTGGAAGAGGGTGATAAAGTTAAAAAAGGGGATATTATTGCGGATGGATGTGGTACTGAGAAGGGGGAACTGGCATTGGGGAGAAATGTTTTAGTAGCATTTATATCCTGGAAAGGGTATAATTTTGAAGATGCTATCGTAATAAGTGAAAGAGTGGTGCAGGAAGACATTTATACATCAATTCATATAGAAGAATTTGAGTTACAGGTGCGGGATACAAAACGCGGGGAAGAGGAATTAACCAGAGAAATCCCTAATGTTTCCGAAGAAGCAACTAAAGATTTAAATGAAGATGGTGTAATACGAGTTGGCGCCAAAGTGAAAGCTGGTGATATATTGGTTGGTAAAGTTACTCCCAAGGGGGAAACAGAACCAACCCCGGAGGAGAAACTACTTAAGGCTATTTTTGGAGAAAAAGCTGGTGATGTTAAAGATGCCTCTTTACGGGCTTCTTCAGGTATGGATGGAGTGGTTATTGATACTAAAGTATTTTCTTTGAAAAAAAGAGATGCTGAAACCAAGAAAAAAGATAACCAAATTATCAAAGATTATGAAAATCAAGCGGAAAAAGAAAAAGCAAAAGTCAAGAAATACAGAGATGAAAAATTAAAATTTTTATTAAAAGGTAAAATTTCTGCTGGTATTCGGGAAACCGAATATCAAAAAATTATATTACGCAAAAATGCCAAAATTACGGAAAAAGCATTAGATAAAATTGATTTTGATAAACTGGATAGATCATCTCCCTTTATACATAATGATAAAAAAATTGATAAAGCTATTAATGCTGTTTTTGAAGGATATCATAAAGAAATCAGAAATATTAATAATAAATTTGACAGAAAAAAAGAGAAGATAATTGTTGGTGATGAATTACCTCCAGGTATTATTAAATTAGTTAAGGTGTATATTGCTAGAAAAAGGAAGCTTCAAGTCGGTGATAAGATGGCAGGCCGTCATGGTAATAAGGGAGTTATTGCCAGAGTAGTTCCAGTAGAAGATATGCCCTATCTTCCAGATGGAACTCCTATAGATATTATATTGAATCCTCTGGGTGTTCCCTCAAGAATGAATTTAGGGCAAATAATGGAAACCATGTTAGGCTGGGCAGCGGAGAAATTAGGTATTTATTATGCCACTCCAGTTTTTAATGGGGCAACTGAGAAAGAGGTGGTTGAGGAACTTGAAAAAGTCGGGTTACCGGTTGACGGTAAATCCGTCCTCTATGACGGAAGGACAGGAGAGAAGTTTGATCACCGGATTACGGTCGGCTATATATATATGAATAAGTTGTCACATTTAGCCGAGGATAAGATACATGCACGGTCAATAGGTCCTTATTCCTTAGTAACGCAACAACCATTAGGTGGAAAAGCACAATTTGGGGGACAAAGGTTTGGGGAAATGGAAGTATGGGCTTTAGAAGCATATGGGGCAGCACATACATTACGGGAGATACTCACAGTTAAATCAGATGATGTAAAGGGAAGGGCTAAAACCTATGAGGCAATTGTTAAAGGTGAGAATCTACCTGAACCAGGTATTCCTGAATCCTTTAATGTTTTATTAAAAGAATTAATGGGTCTTGGATTAGATGTTGAGTTACGGTAGGGATTTAAGTAATGTTTATGAATTTTTTATTACTCATAAAGGAGTATATATAGGTGGTTAAAGGCAAAAAAGAAAAATATTTTTCCGAGATGTTAATCAATTTAGCATCTCCGGATACTATTTTAAGCTGGAGTCACGGAGAGGTTCTTAAGCCTGAAACCGTAAATTATCGTTCTTATAAACCTGAAAAAGACGGTTTATTTTGTGAAAAGATATTCGGACCAGTAAAGGACTACGAATGTCATTGTGGAAAATACAAACGGATTAGATATAAAGGAATAATTTGTGATAGATGCGGAGTGGAAGTAACTACTAAGGCGGTTCGACGGGAAAGAATGGGACATATAACCCTTGCCGTTCCCATCGTTCATATCTGGTATTTCAGATCAGTTCCCTCAAAAATTGGCTATATTTTAAATATCACTACCAAGGATTTGGAAAGGATTATTTACTATGAGAATTATGTTGTGATTGAGCCAGGCAATAGTGGGTTTGAAAGAGGGGATCTGATAACCGAGGATGAATATTTTACAGCTTTAGAGAACTTGGGTGAATCCGAGAACACGCAAGAAGGCAATGATGATATGGGTGCCAATCAGGAAGAATCCACGGGGAACTTTGTGGCTAAGATGGGTGGCGAAGCAATACAGGAATTATTGGCCAGAGTGGATATTGAGGAACTATCCAGAGAATTACGTCTGGTGGTAAAAGAAGGAAAATCCAAACAAAAAAAGAAAAATGCTCTTAAAAGACTCCGAGTGATCGAAGCTTTCCGGGAAACAGAAAATGGGAAGCCTAACAAACCTGAGTGGATGGTAATGTCAATAATTCCGGTGATTCCCCCGGAATTACGGCCATTAGTACCGTTAGAGGGAGGAAGATTTGCTGCCTCTGATTTGAATGATTTATATCGACGGGTAATAATTAGAAATAATCGACTCAAAAAGTTGATGGAAATAAAAGCTCCTGAAGTAATATTAAGAAATGAAAAACGTATGCTCCAGGAAGCAGTGGATTCATTATTTAATAATGGTAAGAGGAGAGCGGCAGTCCGGGGTGACAGCAACAGGCCTCTAAAATCACTTTCAGATATGCTCAAAGGCAAACAGGGCAGATTTCGTCAGAACCTTCTGGGAAAACGAATTGACTATTCCGGAAGATCGGTTATTGTAGTCGGTCCGGAGTTAAAGATGAATCAATGCGGATTACCCAAAGAGATGGCCTTGGAATTATTCAAGCCCTTTGTTATTCGTCAGCTGGTAATTCGAGGATATGTTAAAACAGTAAAATCAGCTAAAAAGATTGTGGAACAGAAAGGTGAGGAGGTATGGGGAATTCTGGAGGATTTGATTAAAGATCATCCTATAATGTTAAATCGTGCTCCTACCTTGCATCGGTTAGGTATACAGGCATTTGAGCCGGTGCTGGTAGAGGGAAAAGCAATTTCTATACATCCCTTAGTCTGTGCTGCTTTTAATGCCGATTTCGATGGTGATCAGATGGCTGTGCATTTACCTTTATCAGTGAATGCTCAGGCAGAAGCATTGGTATTAATGCTTTCTACAAATAATATTTTATCACCTGCCAATGGAAAGCCTCTGGCTATTCCAAGTCAGGATATTGTATTAGGCTGTTATTATTTATCTAAAGCATTGAAAGGATACAAAGGTGAAGGCAAGATTTTTTCCAGTCCGGATGAGGTAATCATTGCTTATAATGATGATAAATTGGACCTTCATGCGAAAATCAAGGTGAGGATTAATCAGGAACTTGTTGAGACAACTACGGGGAGAGTACTGTTCAATGAGATAGTTCCGGATGAATTGGGATTTATTAATGAACTCCTTACAAGAAAACGCATGGAAAATATTGTCTATGATTGCTATAGGAAATGTGGAAATAGTCGGACGGTTAAATTTCTGGATGATCTGAAAGAATTAGGTTTTAAATATGCGATGAAGGGCGGTATAACCATTGGATTGGAAGATATAATTATCCCGAATAAAAAACAAGATTTGGTAGGAAAATCATATGAAGAAGTAGATAAAATCAGAGAGTGGTATGAGAAGGGAATTATTACAGATGGAGAACGATATAATAAGGTAATCGATGTATGGACTCGTGCTACCAATCAATTAACAGAGTATTTATTTAATGAATTACGTAAGTCGATGGATGGATTAAATCCAATTTTTATTATGGCTGATTCAGGAGCCCGGGGGAGCAGGGAGCAGATTCGACAGTTGGCAGGAATGCGAGGATTGATGGCAAAACCTCAAAAGAAACTTACTGGTGGCACCGGGGAAATTATTGAATCACCGATTACTGCAAATTTCAGAGAAGGATTATCAGTATTAGAATATTTTATCTCCACCCATGGTGCCAGAAAGGGATTGGCGGATACAGCCTTAAAAACCGCAGATGCTGGATACTTGACCAGGCGATTAGTTGATGTTGCTCATGATGTTATTATTTCTATGGAAGATTGCGGGACAATTATGGGGCAATATATAGGAGATTTAAAGGAAGGTGAGGAAATTATTGAACCCTTACATGATAGAATCATGGGGAGAGTAACGTCTGAAGATGTATATGATCCTCAGAGCGGTGAAGTTATAGTCAAAGCGGGAGTGCTTATTAATGAAGAAGAAGCAGAGTTAATTGCTTCCAAAGGAGTAAGTGAAGTAGGAATTCGTTCAGTATTAACCTGTGAGGCTCCCCGAGGAGTGTGTGCGAATTGTTATGGAAGAAATATGGCAACCGGGAAAAAAGTGGTGATTGGAGAAGCAGTGGGAGTTATGGCAGCCCAATCCATAGGAGAACCAGGAACTCAGTTGACCCTCAGGACCTTTCATATCGGTGGAACTGCAAGCAGGATTGCGGTTGAATCAGAAGCTGTTTCCAAAGGTGATGGGAAAGTAAAATTTGATAATTTAGATATAGCTGTCAGAGAAGATGGAACCAAGGTCTCTTTGAGACGAAATGGGCAGTTAAAAATAATTGATGATGATAACAGAGAAGTATGTAGTTTTAATATTCCTTATGCTGCCGAAATCCTGGTTTCCGAAAAAGATGAGGTAAAGAAAGGTCAAAAAGTATTCAGGTGGGATACATATTCAGATACGATTCTTGCCAATAATGATGGAATAGTTAAATTTATTGATATTATTGAGAATGTCACCTTCAGAGAAGAAGTTGATGAGACTACCGGACAAAAAAGAAAAGTAATTATTGAGTCCAAAGATAAGAAAGTCAGTCCTCATATTTCAATTGTTGATAAAAAAGGTTCGAAGTTATCTTCTTATGTTATTCCTATGCAAGCTAACATTATGGTAAAAGACGGGCAAAAAATTAAAGCTGGTACCGGACTGGTTAAAATACCTCGGGAAATAAGTAAAACCAGAGATATAACCGGGGGATTACCCAGAGTGGCCGAGTTGTTTGAAGCCAGAAAACCCAAGAATAGAGCGGTAGTGAGTGAAATAGATGGAACAGTAAGTATAGGAATAGTGAAGAAGGGAGTACGGAAAATTACAGTTCTATCCCCGGATGGTGAAGAAAAGAAATCTTATATTATTCCCTATGGTAAACATCTGCTGGTTCATGAAGGTGATTATGTCAAAGCAGGAGAAAAACTAACCGAAGGTTCAGTAGCTCCTCACGACATTTTGGCAATTTTGGGGGCTAATAGAGTCCAGGGTTATTTAGTAAATGAAATTCAGGAAGTTTACAGATTACAGGGAGTTAAAATTAATGACAAGCATATTGAGGTTATAGTTCGGCAGATGTTAAGCAAAGTGAGGATTGAAGATCCCGGGGATACAGGATTTTTAGAGAAAGAAGTGATCGATCGATATCAGTTTTTAGCAGAAAATGAAACAATTCTCAATAAAGTAGTCATTGAAGATCCCGGGGATTCAAAACTCAAGGAAAATTCGGTTATTGATAAATCTGAAGTAGTAGATATCAACAGTAAGTTGGAAGAAAACGGGGATCAGCCAGTAACATTTAGAGCGGCAAAACCTGCTACTTTCCAGCCTATCCTGTTGGGAATTACTAAAGCTTCTTTGGGTACCGAATCATTTATTTCTGCAGCTTCATTTCAAGAAACAACCAAAGTTTTAACTAATGCAGCTATTAGAGGAAGTAAAGATGAATTAAAAGGCCCCAAAGAAAATATCATTATGGGAAATCTTATACCAGCGGGTACCGGAAACAGGCAGTTTCGGGATTTAAAAGTTTGGCCGAAGGAAGAAACTGAAATTATTGAAGATACGAAGATTGTTAAATAAAAAGTAATAGAATGAGGAGGAGCTGTTGCCAACATTAAATCAGTTAGTGAGAAAAGGGAGAAAAAAAGTCAAGAAAAAGACAAAATCACGTGCACTCATGAATTGTCCTCAGAAAAGAGGAGTGTGTACACGGGTGTATACCACCACTCCCAAAAAACCAAATTCAGCCTTACGCAAAGTTGCCCGGGTAAGATTAACCAATGGATTTGAGGTAACAGCTTATATCCCAGGGGAAGGACATAACCTTCAGGAGCATTCAATAGTTTTAATTAGAGGTGGAAGAGTGAAAGACCTTCCAGGTGTACGTTATCATATTGTTCGGGGAACTTATGATACAAGTGGAGTGGATGACAGAAAACAGGGAAGATCAAAGTATGGCAAGAAACGTAAGTAGTGGATGGAGATATTAAATGTCAAGAAGAAGAAGAGCTCAAAAAAGAAAAGTTTATCCGGATCCTGTATATCATAATGAAGTGGTCACCAAATTTATAAACGGATTGATGCGTAAAGGTAAAAGAAGTTTAGCAGAAAGAATATTCTATTCTGCTATGGATTTGATTGAAAAACAAACTAAAAATAAAGGGATAGAGGTTTTTTTAAAAGCACTTGAGAATGTAAAACCTATTTTGGAAGTGAAATCCAGACGAGTGGGTGGAGCAACCTATCAAGTACCAGTTGAAATTAATCCTTCCCGAAAGCAGGCCCTTGCTTTTCGTTGGATTACAAGTTATGCTAAAGCAAGACCTGAGAAGACTATGCCAGAAAGACTAGCTGGTGAACTTATTGAAGCATCCAAAAAAGAAGGAGCCTCCATTAAAAAAAGAGAAGATGTGCACAGAATGGCTGAAGCAAATAAAGCATTTGCACACTTTAGATGGTAAGGTAATATAATTGGGTCTATGAGAAAATATAAATTACATACTACCAGAAATATCGGGATCATGGCGCATATCGATGCCGGTAAAACAACTACTACCGAAAGAATTCTGTATTATACCGGTAAATTACACAGGATGGGTGAAGTGCATGAAGGCTCTGCGGCAATGGACTGGATGGATCAGGAGAAAAAAAGGGGCATTACAATTACCTCAGCAGTAACAACCTGTTTCTGGAAAGATCACCGCATTAATATTATTGATACGCCAGGTCATGTTGATTTCACAGTAGAGGTTGAGCGTTGTTTACGAGTTTTGGATGGTGTGGTTGCTGTGTTTTGCGGAGTGGGAGGAGTTGAACCTCAATCCGAGACTGTTTGGCGACAAGCTGACAGATATCATATTCCCAGTATTGCCTTCGTAAATAAAATGGATCGGGTAGGAGCAGATTTTGAAAGAACTCTCAAAATGATGAGAGAACGACTTGGGGCAAATCCAGTGGTTATTACTTTACCTATGGGCTCAGGTGATACCTTCTCAGGAATTATTGATGTTATCAGAAAAAAAACCCTAATATTTGATCAATCAAAATTGGGAAAGGTATGGGAAGAAAAGGGAATTCCGGAAGAGTATCAGGAAATGGTTGATTTTTATCATTATGAACTTATAGAAAAAGTAGCTGAATTTGATGATGGAATCATGGAAAAATACATTGAGAGTGAATTACCCTCTGTTGCCGAATTGAAGAATGCCATACGAATTGGCACCTTAAAAACAGGAATTGTTCCGGTCTTATGCGGAGCCGCCTTGAAGAATATTGGCGTACAGCAATTACTTGATGGAATTATTGATTATCTACCTTCCCCGGAAGAGGTGAAAGCACTGGAAGGAATAGAACCCAAGAAGGGGAAACCTGCTAAGAGAATAGCCAGTGATGATGAGCCCTTTTCAGCACTTGCTTTTAAGATTAAAAGTGATGTTCATACCGGAACCTTGACCTATTTTAGAGTGTATTCCGGAATTGCCAAGAAAGGCACTTATGTTTTGAATACCAGAGAAGGCAGAAAAGAACGGTTGGGCCGTATATTGCAGATGCATGCCAACAAACGAGAGGATCTGGAAGCTGCTTATACTGGGGATATTGTTGCTGCTATAGGATTTAGATATACAAAAACAGGTGATACTCTCGCTGACCCCAAACATCCCATAATTTATGAATCCATGGAATTTCCGGAGCCGGTTATTTCAGTGGCCATAGAACCCAAGACCCAGGCAGATCAAAAAGATTTAGCTGAGGCTTTAGAGAAGATTATGATTGAAGATCCCACCTTTATTGTAAAAGAAGATGAGGAAACCGGACAAACAATCATTTCAGGAATGGGAGAGTTGCATTTAGATATTATCACAAAAAAATTGATTGAAGATTTCAGAGTAAAGGCAAATGTGGGGAAACCCCAGGTTGCCTATAAAGAGACCATTACCAAATCTGTTACTGTGGAAGGCAGGTTTATAAAACAAACCGGTGGTAAAGGGCAGTATGGTCATGTTGTTATTCAGCTGGAACCAACCCCCCGGGGTACTGGATTTATCTTTGAAAGCAAGATTGAGGGAGGAGTGATCCCTACTGAGTTTATAAGGCCTGTAGAACAGGGAGTAAAACATGCTTTGAATAGTGGTATTTTAGCAGGCTATCCAGTAGTAGATGTAAAGGTGACTTTAATAGATGGCTCCTTTCATCCAGAAGATTCAAGTGAAATGGCATTTCATACAGCTGGTTCAATTGCCTTACAGAATGGTTTGAATAAGGGTGAATCAGTGCTATTGGAGCCCATAATGGATTTAGAAGTAGTATTACCTGAGGAATATTTAGGTGATGTATTAGGGGATTTAAATTCCAGAAGAGCTAAAATTAAAAGCATGAATCAACGTAATGATGCCCAGATTATCAATGGTAAAATCCCTTTAAGTGAAATGTTTGGGTATGCAACTGACTTACGTTCATTAACCCAAGGAAGAGCTGTATATTCAATGCAGTTTTCTCATTATCAGGAGTTATCGGAACAAGAATCCAAAAAGATATTGGAAAGAATTAAGGGATTTGTTTAAAATGAAAGATGGAGGTATGGAGTATGGCAAAGCAGAAATTTGAGCGGACCAAGCCGCATGTTAACGTAGGGACCATTG
>CAZKMO010000131.1:0-9579 GCA_964554015.1 uncultured bacterium | reverse complement strand
GCCAGGAGGAACCGGAAGCGATATTATTCCATTTCACCCAGGAGTCATTGTCCATGCGCATCCAGAAAGAATCGTCATTTGCGTTGGGAGCAATCACCCGTCCCCAGACAATGTAATCGTCGCTTTCACTTCCCTAAAAGACTTATTAGAGTGATCTTCCAAAGCTCAGGGATTTTTGAGTGATTTGATAATTTAATCATGTTTTACTCCCTTATTTAATAAAATACATACAATTAAATATACTTTATTTTTTACCTCCTCTCAATCTAATGATTAAAATAAAGGATATAACCAATTAACTATTGTTTCACTTCACCTCCCTTGTATTATCATTTTTATATTTCATATATAATTAAATATTACCCTGTCTTCTTAAATTCGATATAATCTCCTGAGAAAGAATTCTTATATCTTCTGAAGATTTATACTGAGAAAAGAGGGTATAAGGAAGAAAACAATAGGAAAAAAAGATATTTTTTAATTTTGGATGTGATGGTGAATTAATTATCGGCCTCTCTTCCAGAGTTCTTCTTCAGATAATCATTAATATTTTTTTGAAGATCGAGAACCGAATGACAACTACAGGGTTTTCTGATGATTTTAATAAATATACTAAAATTTTATCTCAGGAGGGTAGTACATATGTTTCATTATAATGATTATATGTTACATTATTGCAAAAATTTTTTAATAAAGGAGATTTAATAATCTGAAGGGTAAACATTAAAATGTTTATAAAAGGATTTGCTGAAATAAGAAGGGCTTTGAAATTCAACTTGATAGGCTATCTGGCTTATATTATCATATTATTTATAAAGAATAATCTCGGGGAACAAATCTCGGTTGCTTTTTGTTGTATAAATGTATAAATTAAAAATAATTATGAAAATGAGTAAACCATAGTTTCAACAAAGAAAGGTTACTATATATGGCATCAGATGTTTATTTTTTATCAATTGATGATTACCAGAACAATAATCAGCGATTAGCTGAATTATTTCAGAGGGCTGGCTTTAATTCCTGTATTAATGAGAATGATTTTTCCGCCCTAAAGATTCATTTTGGTGAAGATGGCGTTAATACCTATATTCCCCCTGATATGGTGAAGCCGGTTATTGAATCCATAAAAAAATGTGAAGCCCGGCCTTTTTTAACCGATACCTGCGTTTTATACAAAGCTAAAAGGGATAATGCTGTGGAACATCTTTTAGTGGCAGCTCAGCATGGATACAGTATTCATAACCTGGGAATTCCGGTTATAATCGGGGACGGGCTTTTGGGAAATGAAGAAAAAGAAGTTAAGATCTCCGGGGAAATTTTCGATGTTGTTAATTTAGCTTCCATTGTTTATGAAGCAAACTCTATGATAGTTCTATCCCATGTTACCGGACATTTGGGCACAGGAATGGGGGCAGCTCTAAAAAACATAGGCATGGGACTGGCCAGTCGTAAAGGCAAGTTGCGTCAACATTCGGGAATGAATCCTACCATAAAGCAAAATCAATGCACCGGATGCGGTGTTTGTGTGCAATGGTGTCCGGTTAATGCTATTACTCTCAATAATAAAAAAGCATTCATTGATGCGAAAAAATGCATAGGCTGTGGTGAATGTCTGGCGGTTTGTAATTTTAATGCCGTAGGATTTACCTGGAAATTTAGCGGAATAGACTTACAAAAACGCATAGTTGAACATGCCCTGGGAGTAGTAAAGATTAAATCAGGTAGAATAGGTTTTATGAATTATTTGATTAATATCACCAAGGATTGTGATTGCATGGCCAGTCATCAGAAACCCATAATGCAGGATATCGGATTTCTTGCTTCCCTGGATCCGGTGGCTATTGATAACGCCACCCTGGATTTAATCAGTCAAAGAGCAGGTAAAAACATGGGTGAATTATCCTATCCCCAGATTGATGTCAAAGCCCAGATCAGACATGGGGAAAAAATTGGACTGGGTACATCTCAGTATACCTTAATTGAAATATAATATGGTTTAATTTAGATTTAGATGGGTTAAAAGTGAAAAATGGCGAAGAATTAGGGTGATGAAATTGATAGAGAAATTTTTAAATTTACGGATTGTAATACTGGTTAGGCTTTTTCTCTGGTGGGGAAGAAATATGATGAGGACAGTATTATATAAGAAGTTTGATCAATCCGGAATTATAAGAATAACAGTAAAAGATCATTTCCCCTTGAGTGTATGGTGCAGGGAAAATCAATCAATGTATTGTCTGGTATCCCGTCAAGAACAGTGTAAAATTGATATAATTAAATTCCCCGAATTTAGTAGAAATTAAGGAAAATTTTGATATGAAAATTTATTTTAAACCCATAGGAACTATTCATACTCCTTTTACCTCTCCCCGGGGAATCCCCATTCAGGGGGCATTGAGACAGGATATTAAAGGTGAGGTCGAGATTTTTTCTGAATTCCAGCCGGGATTACAGGATGTGGAGGGCTTCTCTCATCTTATTCTTATTTATTATTTTGATGGCGTGAAAGGATTTACCCTGCAGGCAACTCCTTTCCTGGATACTGTTCCGAGAGGAATTTTTTCCATCAGGGGCCCCAGAAGGCCTAATCCTATTGGGCTGACTGTGGTAAGAAATTTAGGGATCAAGGAAAATATTATTACCTTTGCCGGTGTGGATATGGTAGACAGAACCCCTCTTTTGGATATAAAACCTTATTTTTCAGATATTGATTCTCATCCTGATGCCAGCTGCGGATGGATGCGGGATAAGCTTAAGAAACAGGGAAACAAAACTAAAGCTGATGATAGATTTAGTAAATGAAAAGGAGAACTATGAAAGAATTATTTTTAAAAAAGAGTAGTGTGTTTCAAGGACGTCCCGGTCCTTTGGTAGTGGTTATAATGGATGGTATTGGATGGTCAGATAATGTTGAGGGAAATGCGGTAAAAAGAGCCTTAACTCCGGTACTGGATGATCTTTGGGAAAATCACCCTCATTTGCTTTTGCAGGCACATGGAACCGCAGTGGGCCTTCCCTCTGATAAAGATATGGGAAATTCCGAAGTAGGCCATAATGCCATTGGAGCTGGCAGAGTATTTGCACAAGGAGCACGACGAGTAAATAAAGCAATTGAAGAAGGGAGTATGTGGGAAGGCGAGGTTTGGAAAAAACTGATAGAAAATTGTAAAAAAAATAAAGGGACATTGCATTTCATAGGTCTTTTTTCAGATGGTAATGTCCATAGTCACATAAAGCATTTAAAAGCTATGCTACGCCAGGCTAAAAAGGAGGGGATAGTCAGGGCGAGAATACACATTCTGCTGGACGGACGGGATGTACCGGAGAAATCAGCCTTGAAGTATGTGATCCCTTTTGAATCTTTTCTGGATGAACTAAATGATGGGAATACAGACTATGCCATTGCCAGTGGTGGTGGACGAATGCTGGTCACTATGGATAGATATGAATCAGACTGGAATATTGTGAAAAGAGGATGGCAGGCACATGTTTTAGGAAAAGCTGAAAAATTTAATTCAGCTGAAGAAGCCATAAAAACTCTGAGGGAAAAGGATCCGGAAGTGACAGATCAGTTTCTTCCTGCTTTTGTGGTGGAGAGGGATGGGAAAGCGGTTGGTCCTATACAAGATGGAGATTCGGTAATTTTTTTCAATTTCAGAGGAGATAGAGCAATTGAGATAAGCCGGGCATTTGAAGAGGAGGATTTTGATAAATTTGACAGGGAAAGAGTACCTAAGGTTGAATATGCGGGAATAATGGAATATGATGGAGATTTACACATACCCAAGCAGTATCTGGTATCACCTCCCGCAATTTCCCAAACTATGGGGGAGTTGTTAGCCAAAGCAGAGGTTACTCAGTTAGCCTGTAGTGAAACTCAAAAATATGGACATGTGACTTACTTTTGGAACGGGAATAGGAGTGGTAAATTTGACGAAAGAACTGAAACTTATATCCAGATTGATTCGGATTTGGTTCCTTTTGAGCAACGTCCCTGGATGAAAAGTGCCGAGATTACGGATAGAATTATAAAAGAAATGCAATCCGGCAAGTACCAATTTATTAGGTTGAATTATGCTAATGGAGATATGGTGGGGCATACCGCTATATTCCCCTCCGTAGTTATAGGAGTGGAAAGTGTCGATCTTGGTCTGGGTCGTTTATTAAAAGCAGTGAAAAAGGCAGAGGGTATAGCCTTAATCACTGCTGATCATGGAAATTCAGAAGAAATGTGCGAACTTGATAAAGATGGACATATAAAGACAGATGAAGAGGGAAAGCCAAAAACCAAGACCAGCCATTCCTTAAATCCGGTTCCTTTCATTTTATATGACCCTTCCTTTAATAATGAATATAGATTAGCCGAAATTGATAAACCGGGTTTAGCCAACATAGCTGCAACCTGTATTAATCTATTAGGGTATGCGCCTCCCTCCGAGTATGAAAAATCCTTGATAGAATTTAATTAACAACATTCCGGGAGTATATAACTGTATTGAGACAAACGTTAGGCAAAAAAATCAGTAATAATTTTCAGTATTTTGGAGAAGTATTTTATCTCTGGGTTGATACCGTAAAGTACGGATTAAGCAAACCCTATGAATTCAGGGCATTGATTTCCCAGATGGAAAATCTGGGTGTGCGTTCCCTTCCTATTGTCCTGCTTTCCTCATTTTTTGTTGGCATGGTATTAGCAGTACAAGTTGCATATTCGGAAGCCAACTTTGCGGGAAGAGTAATGGTAGGAGTAGGAGTGGGAATAGCCATTACCAAAGAGTTCGGCCCGTTATTAACCGCTCTTTTAGTGGGAGGAAGGGTGAGTGCAGGTATCACCTCTGTTATTGGTTCTATGAAAGTTACCGAACAGGTTGATGCCATACGACTGCTGGGTGCCAGCCCGGCTAAGAAGCTGGTGTTCCCCAGAGTGTTTGCTACCATGATTACTCTCCCCCTGCTTACAGCCATAGCCGATTTTATAGGAATCGTGGGAGGTCTGGTGGTCAGCCTGGTTGATATAAAAATGAAGTTTTACACCTATTATTACCAGGTAATACGATCGGTTACCTTATCCGATTTCTTCGGAGGAATTTTTAAGGCTTTTGTATTTGCCTTTTTTATTTCCTTGATAGGATGTTATTGCGGATTGCAGGTAAAAGGGGGAGCGGAGGGAGTTGGCAAAGCCACTACCAGAGCAGTGGTTGCCAGTTCCATAAGCATCATGATAACAGATTATTTTTTGACCAAACTATTATTAATTTTTTAAGGAGATATATGCCCCCTTTCGCCTTTATAGATGAGGTTTACAAGAGTTTCAACAGTCATGATGTCCTTCGGGGATTGACCATGCTTATACGGAAAGGTGAGTCCTTGGTAGTCCTGGGTGGCAGTGGAACCGGCAAGACAGTTATTTTAAAACACCTGGTTGGATTAATTATGCCTGATCAAGGGAGAGTTTTTATTAACGGAATCAATATAACCAAATATAAAGAAAACGAATTGCTTAACATCAGAAAAAAAATCGGATTTTTATTCCAGGGAAGTGCGTTATTTGACTCAATGTCGGTTTTTGAGAATGTAGCTTTTCCTCTGCGGGAGCATACCACCTTATTAGAACCGGAAATTGAAAAGAAAGTATACGAAAAATTACGTTTAGTGGGTCTGGAAAATGTGGCCTGGAGGATGCCCGAAAATCTCAGTGGAGGGATGAAAAAAAGAGTAGCTTTAGCCCGGGCAATTGTCATGGAACCGGATGCCCTTTTATATGATGAACCGACCACTGGTCTTGATCCCATAACTACCAAATGGGTGAATAAACTTATGCGTTCCATACATGAAACCTTACATATTACCTCTATAATTGTCACCCATAATATCCAAAGCGCTATGTCTGTTGCTGACCGGGTAGCATTTCTTTACCGGGGGCGGATAAAATTTATTGGCACTCCAGATGAAATTATGGAGTGTGAAGATGCCATCGTAAAAGAATTTTTAAGAAGCTAATAAGTTTGGGAAATATAGTATGAGAAAAAAAATAAAAGAAAGTTTAACCAGGGAAATAAGGGTGGGTATTTTTATAATTTTTGCCCTAGCAGTAATAATTGGATTTGTGTTCTCGATTGGAGGAAACAGCAAACTTTTCGAAGATAAAGTACAGTATAAGATTTTGTTTCAATTCACGGGAGGATTATTCGAGGGTGATCCGGTGCTGCTTAATGGAGTTGAGGTTGGTAATGTTGTTTCTTTAGGATTTCCCCCAGAAACGGATAATAAGAATATTCTGGTGAAAATTGCTGTCAGTAAAGAAGTGTCACCCAGAATTCGCCAGGATACCAAAGCCAGAATTGCATCGGCAAGTCTGGTGTATGGTAAAGTGGTTGAGTTGACTATGGGATCTTCTACTCTGCCGGTTATAGAAGAGGGAGAATATATACCGACCGAAACCTCGGCAAATTATGCCACTATTGTTGACAGTACCCATTTGATGGTGGGAGATATCCACGGTACTTTTTCTAAAATAAACCGAGGACAGGGAGTATTGGGGAAACTGGTTAATGAACCTATGGGGATTCAACAGACCATGATAAATCTTAGGGAAACAACCAAATATTTGACTATGATTTTAAAAAAAGTTGAAAGTGAAGACACTCCCATTGGTTCTTTTTTATCGGATTCAACAGATTTCAAGAATACTATAGACGAGTTTAAAGCTGCGGTTTCTGATTTCAGAGCTATGACCAAGAACTTAAGTGATGAAAAAACAGTAGCAGGCAAAATTATCAATGACGAAGAATATGGAACCGAAATTATGACGGATTTACAATCAGCTGCCCGTTCCCTGGCCAGTATTACTGCCAAGATCGATTCCGGACAAGGTACCTTGGGCGGATTGGTGAATGATCCCCAAGTGTATCTAGGATTAAGAGATGTTATCCTGGGAGTGGAGAAAAGCTCTTTGTTACGATGGATGATAAACAACAGAAAAGAAGCCGGAGAAAAAGAGCGTAAAGCTGCGGAAAAATATCAAAAAGAGAAAAAAGAGTAAAGTGAATGAATTTCATTCCCCAGATTATTATTTTATTATTTTCTTTAATTGTACATGAAGTTGCCCATGGCTTTATGGCCCTGCATCTGGGGGATACGACTGCCCGGGATTCGGGAAGATTAACTTTAAATCCTCTGCCGCATTTAGATATTTTTGGTACCATAATTTTTCCCGTTATTTTGGTCGTAATAAGATCTCCAGTATTATTTGGTTGGGCAAAGCCGGTTCCGGTTAATCCCTGGCAAGTACGGGGAGGCAAAAAAGGTTTGGCTAAAGTCAGTGCTGCCGGTCCGGGGAGTAATTTATTGCTGGCTGTGATTGCAGGAATAATTTACAGGTTGTTCAGGTTGGGAGTGGGAACAGGTAATCCGGTTTCCAGCATTTTATTTTTTGCAGTTTATATTAATATTATTTTGGCTATTTTCAATTCTTTACCCATACCTCCTTTGGATGGATCTAAAATACTAATGGCCTATCTGCCGGATAATCTGGCAGAAAGATTTAGCAGTTTGCAGCAATACGGCTTTCTAATTTTATTTTTTCTTCTATTTATAGGATTGTTTGATCTGATCATTTTACCTATCGCTAGAATATTGTTAATCTTAATTATCGGTCCCCCGCCTTATTAGATTTTTTAATGTAAAAATTCGAAAATTATAATTTTTTAAGATAAGATAAACAGGATTTACAGGATGAGTCCGGAAGAGATTATAAATAAAAAAAATTTATATTATTAATCAAACAGACTTTTTTAGATCAAAGTAAAGATTATTTTTAATGTTTCCATATCATTACCATTAAACTTTTAAAATTTTGAAGAGGGGGTAGAGTATGAAAACCACAAAACATGTTATTCATTTAGTTGTTTGGGTTATTTTTTTCTCAGTTTTTTTCCCTGTATGGGCCCAGGATGATATTCTGGAAAAATTGGAATCCATTGCTGTTATTGAACAGAAGATTATGCTACCCATGCGGGATGGGGTGAGACTGGCAACAGATGTGTATCGACCCAAAACAGAGGAGCCGGTTCCGGTTATTTTTTCCAGAACTCCCTATAATTTTAATTACTGGAGCCAAGATGATATGAAAAACTACTCGTTTAAATTAGCCTATAAAGTAGTAAGACATGGTTATGCCTTTGTGGTCCAGAATGAACGGGGCAGGTATTTTTCGGAAGGACAGTGGGATATTCTGGGAACACCGAGAACAGACGGCTATGATGCCATTGTCTGGATGGCGGAACAACCCTGGTCCAATGGCAAGGTTGGATTGATGGGATGTTCCTCTACAGCTGAGTGGCAGATGGGAGTAGCATCACTACATCCACCTGGTCTTTGTGCCATAGTACCCATGGGATTCGGAGCAGGTATCGGTCGGGTAGGAGAGTTTTATGAACAGGGTAACTGGTATCGGGGCGGAGTGCAGCAGATGCTGATGACAGCCTGGTTGTATGATTATGGGTTTATCCAGACCTGTAAGTGGCGACCACTTTTTCCTGCAGACATTTCCCGAGAAGAGCTGGTATGTATGTCCAAATACTTTGATCTGGCACCATCGGTGCCGGAGGTAGAATGGTCTGAGGAACTGTGGCATCTACCTCTTATGGACATTATGAAAAATTTAGATGCTCCGGAGAGCAACTGGGATGAGATGATTAAAAGGAAACCTAATGATCCGGCCTGGTATGAAGGGGGATTATACCATGATGATATGCCTTTTAATGTGCCCAGTTTATGGTTAATTTCCTGGTATGATATTTCAGTTAGTCCCAATCTGGCTTTGTATAATCATGTACGCAAGAAGGCAAAGGACCCGGAAGTTGCTGAAAATCAGTTTGCAGTAGTGTCCCCGGTACCTCACTGTGCTTATGGTAGTGAAAATGAAAAAACTATTATAGGTGAGCGCGATGTAGGTGATGCCAGATTTGATTACGATGCATTCGTTTATGGTTGGTTCGATTACTGGCTCAAGGGAGAAGACAATGATATTCTCCAAAAAACACCAAAAGTTCAGTACTATACCATGGGTCTTAATAAATGGCAGTCTTCTGATACCTGGCCCCCTCAGGAGGCTGAAATGGTAACGTTATATCTAACCAGTAAAGGGAGTGCTAACAGTTTGTTCGGAGACGGCAAACTTACCCTTAATCCTCCTGATTCGGATGACAATCCTGATGCTTTTACGTATGATCCGGCCTATCCTGTACCCCTGCACGGTGGAGGCTTTTGCTGTCTGGGAAATGAATACCAGTCCGGATCCTTTGATCAGCACCAGCTGGAGTACCGTCACGATATGCTGATTTACTCAACTGAACCCTTGAAAAAGGGGATTGAGATAACCGGTCCGGTTGAGATTACCCTGTATGTATCTTCGGATGTTAAAGATACAGATTTTACCGTAAAACTTATAGATGTATATCCGGACGGAAGAGCCTATAATCTTGATGAGACAATTCAAAGAGTTCGCTATCGGCAAGGGTATGATAAAGAGGTATTCATGGAAAATGTACTAGTAAGCTCCCGATCTTTTGGAACCGC
>CAZKMO010000130.1:0-9617 GCA_964554015.1 uncultured bacterium | reverse complement strand
TCGATTATTATTGGAGTCATTGGGGGTGATGGAATAGGCCCCTATATTGCCGAAGAGTCCCGTATTATGCTGGAATATCTGTTGCAAGAGGAGATAAATTCCGGTAAAGTTGAATTACGTACAATTGAAGGATTAACCATTGAAAACAGAGCTAAGCAAGGTAAACCCATTCCAGAAGATATTTTAGATGAAATAAAGAAATGTCATGTTGTACTAAAGGGCCCAACCACCACTCCTCGTAAAGGTGATCCCTGGCCCAATATTGAGAGTGCTAATGTTGCTATGCGTAAAGAATTAGATCTTTTTGCCAATGTACGCCCGGTTAAGGTGCCGGAAAAAGGAATCGACTGGATGTTTTTCAGAGAAAATACGGAAGGAGCCTATGTTTTGGGCAGTGATGGAATTGCCATTAATGATGATTTAACCTTTGATTTTAAAGTAATTACTGCTCAAGGGGCGGAGCGCATAATAAGAATGGCTTTTGATTATGCTAAAAGAAATAATATTAATAAAGTAACCTTGGTTACTAAAGCAAATGTTATAAAAACTACAGATGGAAAGTTTCTGGAAATTGGTTATAATATTGCCAAGGAATATCCTGAGATAGAGTGTGATGATTGGTATATAGATATAATGACAGCTAAATTAGTGGATCCCAAACGAAGAACCCAATTTCGAGTTTTAGTACTTCCCAATCTATATGGTGATATTTTAACTGATGAAGCAGCTGAATTTCAAGGTGGAGTAGGAACAGCCGGTAGTGCAAATATCGGAAAAAGGTATGCCATGTTTGAAGCTATTCATGGTTCAGCTCCCAGAATGGTGAAGGAGGGAAGAGCAAAGTATGCAGATCCCTGCAGTATGATCCGGGCAGCTGCCATGCTTTTAAATCATATTGGCTTTGAGGAAAAAGGCAAAAGATTGGAAATGGCACTGGATATTTGTGGACAGTATGAAAAGAAATTACAAATTACTGGTCGAGCTACAGGTGTTACTGGTCGGGAATATTGTGAATATCTTAAGGAAACTATAGAAGATTCTAATATTACAAAAAAATGGGAAGGCTATCAATCTTAATTTTTTTTGAGGGAATCATTTGACATCTGATTTTATTTTATATATATTATATTATTAGTTCAGTTATTTCAATGAGATAACCTGTGTTATTTATTGCTAACTCCCGAAATGAAACAGTATTTTATAATAACTTTTAATCAAAATAAATAGGGAGGTTGCTGTGAAGAAAGTAACAATTATTGGTGCTGGTAATGTGGGTACTGCAGCTGCTTTCTATGTTGCAGAAAAACGAGTTGCTAATGTATTACTTATTGATAAAGTGGAAGGAAGGGCAAGAGGAAAAGCCCTTGACTTGATGGAAGCGGCACCGATACGAGGTTATGATGTTCATGTTGATGGTACCAGTGATTTTAAGAAAATAAAGGGTTCTCAGATAGTGGTTATTGCTGCTGGAGTAGTTAGAAAACCGGAAATGATGCGGCTCGACCTATTGGATCAAAATCTTAAAGTTATTGATGAGATTATAAATACCATAAAGAAATACACTCCCAATGCAATAATTATTAATCTTACCGAACCCGTGGATACCCTCACCTATTATATAATCAAAAAAGGGGGATTCAAACCAGAGGCAGTTATGGGTGTATCCGGTACCTTGGATTCAAGCAGGTTACGGGAATTTATTGCCCAAGAATTAAATGTATCAAGTGTGGACACCACTTCTATCATTATTGGCGGTCATCATGATTATATGGTGATTCTTCCTCGCTATTCCCGGGTTGAAGGGATTCCCATATCTGAGTTACTTCCTCCGGAAAAAGTAGAATCACTTATTACCAGAACTAGGAAAGCGGGTTCTGAAATTGTAGAAAATCTCAAAACCGGAAGTGCTTCCTATGCCCCAGGAGCAGCAGTATGTGATATGATTGAAGCTATAATTCGTAATACAAAACGAATAATATGCGCAGCTGCTTATCTAAAAGGTGAATATGATCATAAAGATATTTGTCTGGGAGTTCCGGTACAATTGGGTAAAGTTGGTATAGAAAAAATTATTCAATTACAGCTGACATTAACCGAAAAAGAAGCTTTCGATAAATCTGCAGGTGTGGTTGCCAATGCAATTAAATCACTGGAATTAGAATCCAAGAAACAAAAGGAGGGCTGAAAATGAAAAAAGTGACGATTATAGGCAGTGGTCATGTAGGTGCTTCTTCAGCTCTTTATATATCCGAAAAACGACTGGCGAATGTAGTGCTTATAGATGTGATCAAGGGATTAGCTTATGGACATGCTCTCGATTCGGTTGAAGCTGCCCCTATACGTAATTATGATATCCGGATAAATGGTACGACTGATTTTGCCGAAATGGCAGATTCGGATGTAGTTGTGGTTACTGCCGGTAAAGCCCGAACACCGGGAATGTCTCGCGATGATCTTCTGAAAATTAATGCAAAAATAATCAGTTCCATCTCCAAGGAGATTGCACGTTATGCTCCCAATACTATTCTTATTATGGTGACCAATCCTTTGGACGTAATGTGCTATGTTGCTTTAAAAGTTACCGGATTTGCCCTCAAGAGAGTGGTTGGAATGGCAGGGGTACTTGATTCCACCCGTTTCCGTTATTTTTTGGCGGATAAATTGGGTGTAAGTGTGAGTGATACAACAGCACTGGTATTGGGTGGTCACGGTGATTCTATGGTGCCCTTACCCCGTTATACTACTGTTTCCGGAATCCCTATTCCGGAATTATTGGAAAAAGATGCTATTGATAAACTGGTTGAACGCACCAGAAAAGGGGGAGCTGAGATTGTGGGTTATCTGAAAACCGGAAGCGCATTCTGGGCTCCGGCTGCAGCTGTGGCTGAAATGGTAGAATGTGTTATCAGAGATAAAATGAGAATTCTTCCTTGTTCAGCTTATATGCGGGGAGAATATGGTATAGAAGGGATTTTTGTGGGAGTTCCCATAAAATTAGGGAAAGATGGGGTGGAAGAAATTATTGAACTCTCCTTAACTAAGGAAGAAAATAAGGCATTGGTAAATTCTGCTTCCAAAGTTAAAAATATTATAGAGAAGTTAGAAGAAGAAAGATTGGTTTAATTATATATAGAATTGATGAAATTAATATTATTAAAAGGGTTTAAGTTTATTAGTTTCCAATTGATAAATATTTTATTATGAGGATAAGTGTATGCGGATTGATATACCTTACGGCCATGATATTCTGGAAACTTACATTGATGATGAAAATTTCGGTGAAATCGTATATCCCAATAAAGTTGAAGTAAAAGATGAAGCGTACACAATCCAGCAGGCTCTTAACAATCCCATTTCTTCCCGCCCTTTTAAAGATTTTTTAGCTGATTCTGGTACCATTCTTTTTATTGTTAATGACGGAACCAGACCCACTCCTACAGCTAAAATTCTGGATATAATACATGATCAAATTAAGAATTTGGATATTACTTTTATTATTGCAACCGGATGTCATCGTGCGCCTACCACGGAAGAATTACGGGAAATATTCGGAAAATATTATCAAGAGTATCGGGATCGTATCCATTCCCATGATGCTCAAAATGATGAAATGGTTTATCTGGGGAAATCCAACAACGGAACTGAGATGGAAGTAAACAAACTGGGTATGGAGGCAGATAAAATTGTCATAATCGGTTCAGTGGAACCTCATTATTTTGCCGGTTATACCGGGGGGAGAAAAGCTTTTCTCCCGGGTATTGCTTCTTATAAAACCATTGAACAGAATCATAAATTGGCACTTAAAATGAGTGCCCAGGCCATGAAGCTGGAAGGGAATCCTGTTCACGAGGATATGGAAGATGCCATTAAAACCATCAAGGATAAAGAGATTTTTGCCATCATGACAGTACTGGACCGGCATGATCGTATTTATGCTGCCACCGCCGGCGATATCACGGAATCACTGCTGGCAGCTATAGATAAGTCGCACGAAGTGTTCTCAGTTGAGATTAAGCAAAAAGCTGATATTGTGGTGGCAGTTGCTCCCCATCCCATGGATATAGATCTGTATCAATCCCAGAAAGCTTTAGATAACGCTAAACATGCTCTTAATCCTAATGGTATTTTAATTTTGGTTTCCAGATGCAGAAGCGGAATTGGGCATGATACTTTTGCCCGATTACTGAAAAGAGCACGTGATCCTCAGGATGCTTTGGATACAATTGAAAAGAAATATATTTTAGGTTATCACAAAGCTGCTAAGATGGCCGAGATCGCCCGATGGGCTCAGATGTGGGTGGTTACCAGTATAGATCCGGATATAATACGTTCCATGTTTATGATACCGTTTCCCACAATACAACAAGCACTTGATAAGGCAGTGGTTGAAAAAGGGAAAGAAAAAATTTTATTTATGATGAGTGCCAGCATGACCATACCGCGTCTACGACAAAGAATTGTCTTTCGCCCGCGACGATTTATTCATGGCAGCAGTAATATTAGAAATGTATCTATGTATTATGAAGATTCTGTTAAACTACCCGAGGATGATAAAGTTATCAATTCCCTGATTGATTCCCGATGATTTATTTCTGGCTAATATCACTTATATGGAATTGCGTTTAAAAAATTTTTTTAAATAATAAAAAATAATTAAAGGAGTAAGCAATGGCAAAACTGAAAGAAAAGTTACAGAAAAAGATAGAAAACTGGCGTCCCAGAACAACACGACTTTTAAAAGACTACGGAACAGTGAAAGTTGATGAGGTAACCATTCAACAGGTTATAGGAGGAATGAGAGGGGTCAAAAGCTTAACCACGGATATTTCTTATCTGGATCCCTACGAAGGGATTCGATTCAGGGGGTATACCATCCCCGAATGTCTGGAAAAATTACCCAAGGTTCCGGGAGGTGAAATGCCCTATGTGGAAGGACATATCTATCTTCTCTTAACCGGAGAAATTCCCAGTCAGGAAGATGTGCAGGAGGTTTTGGAAGAATTTAAAGGTCGGCGTAAAGTACCTTCCTATGTTTTTGATGTACTCCGTGCCCTGCCTGAGGATTCCCATCCCATGGCCATGTTTTCGGCTGCTGTTTTAGCCATGCAGAAGGAATCTGTTTATGTGAAGAAATATAATGAGGGCATCAGTAAAATGGATTTCTGGGATCCTACCTATGAGGATGCTGTAAATCTATTGGTGCGGCTCCCTGAAATCGCGGCCTACATTTATCGGATGAAATATCGTAATAATGAGATTATAGCTCCAGATCCAAGTCTAGATTTAGGTGGGAATTTTGCTCATATGATGGGAATTGGTGAACCCTATGATGACGTAGCCAGACTTTATTTCCTCCTTCATAGTGATCATGAAAGTGGTAATGTCAGTGCTCATACAGGGCATTTAATAGCCAGTGCGCTTTCCGATATGTACTATGCAATATCAGGTTTAATTAATGGATTAGCTGGTCCCCTACATGGTCTAGCCAATCAGGAAGTATTACGCTGGATTCAAGGAGTAATGGACAAAATGGGAGGAAAAACACCTTCGGAAGAAGAAATGAAGAAATTTGTCTGGGATACTCTTAATTCCGGCCAGGTAATTCCAGGATTCGGACATGCGGTCTTAAGAAAAACGGATCCCCGTTATAAAGCACAGCGTGATTTCTGTTTAAAATATCTTCCGGATGATCCGATTTTCCAATATGTGGACATGCTGTATAAAGTTGTACCTCCCATTTTAAAGGAACATGGAAAAGCCAAAAATCCCTGGCCTAATGTTGACGCTCAATCAGGTGTAATCCAATGGTATTATGGAGTCAAAGAATATGATTTTTATACGGTGCTTTTTGGTGTGGGCCGGGCAATTGGGGTAGCTGCAAATATTGTCTGGGATCGTGCCTTGGGATATCCGATTGAACGTCCCAAATCACTTACTACTGATATGTTGGAAGAGATTGCGGGTATAAAAAAATAAAAATTATATATGATAAGATTTATATCAGTTTACAATTAATATAAAAAAATTATATATTTAAGTATATCCGTCATTCTGAGCCCTTCGATTACACTCAGGACAAGCTTTGTCGAAAGTCACCCTGAGCTTGTCGAAGGGTGACCATACAGTAAAGTCGTGGATGTTTCGCCATGGTCAGGCTTCGACAGGCCCAGCCTGACTTTGGGTAAGGTTGTTAGCTTATCTTTTGGTTTCCTGAATGTAATTCATTAATTTTATATTATGCATTGCACGTGCAACCCATAAAGGTGTTGCACTCCAAATGGGCATTATGTTTTGTTGGGTTTTAATAAATATCATATAATATAAATAATTATCTAAGAGGTTATATATGAGTAGGAATGAGACTGTATTAGAAGATTATCTAAAACATAAAAAACAACGTGAAAAATTGGGAATTCCCCCTTTGCCCTTGGATCCTCATCAGACTGAAATTGTTTGTGAACTGTTGCAGACACCTCCTTCTGATCAGGAATCATTTTTATTAGATCTTATAAAAAACAGGGTACAACCTGGTGTTCATCCCTCTGCCCAGGCCAAAGCTGAATTCTTGGGAAAAATAATGCAGGCTAAAATTCAATCACCATTAATTGATAAAAGGATAGCAATACAGATACTAGGAACAATGTTAGGTGGTTTCAATATTCAATACCTGAGGGAAGCATTACAAATATCTGAATTGTCATCATATGCAGTAAAGGCATTATCTCATATCATTTTAATATATGATGATACTTTTAAGGAAATAGTAGCACTTTCCAAATCGAATTCAGCTGCCAAAAAGGTTTTGGAATCTTGGGCGGAAGCCGAATGGTTTTTGAGAAAACCGAACATTCCTGTTAAAATAAAAGCAAAAATTTTCAAGGTTGAGGGGGAAATAAATACGGATGATCTCTCACCTGCCGGAGAAGCCTGGAGCAGAACTGATATTCCTCTTCACGCTTTGTCAATGGGGGAAACCAGATTTCCGGGAGGAATCGAAAAAATAGCCCAATGGCGGCAGCAAGGCCATAAAGTTGCCTTTGTCGGAGATGTAGTCGGAACAGGATCTTCCCGTAAATCAGCAACCAATAGTCTTATCTGGCATATTGGAGATGATATCCCCGGAGTTCCCAATAAACGAACTGGAGGGATTGTAATCGGAGGAGTAATTGCACCCATCTTTTTTAATACTGTACAGGATTCGGGTGGATTGCCCCTGATTGCAGATGTCACGAAATTAAACAATGGCGAATTGGTCAGCATAGATAGGGAAAAAGGAGTAATTAAGCAGGAATCAGGTGAAGTGTTGACTGATTTTAATATTACTCCTCCCACCCTTGGAGATGATTTTCAGGCAGGGGGGAGAATTTTAAAAATAATCGGCCGTTCCCTAACCAGAAAAGCAAGAGAAGCGTTGGATTGGGGAGAAAGTAATATTTTCCTGGCTGCGGATAATCCGGTGCCCAAAGAAAAGCAAGGCTATTCCCTGGCTCAAAAAATTGTAGGAAAAGCATGCGGACTTCCCGGTATTCTTCCTGGAACCTACTGCGAGCCTCGAATGACAACGGTACTTTCCCAGGATACAACTGGACCCATGACTGCAGATGAACTAAAGGAACTTGCCAGTATGAAATTTCAAACTCCTCTTTTTATGCAGTCCTTTTGTCATACTGCCGCTTATCCTAAACCAACCGATGTTAACATGCATAAAACTCTGGCTTCCTTTATTACCAATCGTGAAGGGATTGCCTTAAAACCAGGTGACGGGGTTTGTCATAGCTGGATGAATCGGATGTTACTACCTGATACTCTGGGAACCGGGGGAGATTCTCACACGCGTTTTCCCCTGGGACTTTCTTTCCCCGCTGGATCCGGACTGATTGCCTTTGCCGGTGCCTTGGGATTTATGCCCCTGGATATGTCGGAATCGGTATTGGTACGATTTAAAGGAAAGAGAAATACAGGGATAACCTTAAGGGATGTGGTAAATGCAGTGCCCTATGAAGCCATCAAGCAGGGGCTTTTGACCGTACCTAAAAAAAATAAAAAAAATATTTTTAACGGTAGAATTATAGAAATGGAAGGATTAGATGAGATTACCGTGGAACAGGCATTTGAACTAACCGATGCTACAGCTGAACGCAGTGCAGCCGGGGGCTGCATAAAGCTTTCCCCGGATCAGATAAATATTTATTTACAATCCAATCTGATTCTTTTGGAAAAAATGATAAGGGATGGGTATCAGGATCAGGACACTATCCGGAAAAGAATTACCGCCATGGAAAAATGGTTAGAAAATCCGCAACTGCTGGAAGCAGATATGAAGGCTGAGTATGCAGCTGAAATCGAGATCGATCTTTCCCAAATCAAAGAACCAATTGTCGCCTGCCCTAATGACCCTGATAATGTAAAACTCCTCTCCCAGGTTAAAGGAACAGTTATAAATGATGTATTTATCGGCAGTTGTATGACTAATATCGGTCATTTCCGGGCTGCTGCTAAAGTTTGGAAGGATGAAAAAATTAATGCCGGAGTACGGACCTATCTTTGTCCGCCTACCAGAATGGACCAGGCGAAATTAAAAGATGAGGGAATTTTTTCCGATTTTAATAAAATTAACGCTCGTATAGAAATACCCGGATGTTCTTTGTGTATGGGAAATCAACTTCGAGTTCCTGATAAGGCAGTTGTTTTTTCCACCTCCACCAGAAATTTTGATAATAGAATGGGAACCGGAGCCCAGGTGTATCTGGGCTCTGCAGAACTTGCTGCCATGATTGCAATAATGGGACGTCTGCCCAGTCCGGAGGAGTACTTTGAACAGTATAAAAACAAAATTTTACCTTTTGAAAAAGAGATATACGAATATATGGAGTTTGATAAAATATCCGGGTTTGATAAGGTGTATAAGTGGAGGGAAGTATAATAAATTGTCTTATATAAGAACGTAATGCTTTTATATTTAATAAATGAAATTCATTGAAGGATTTTATTCTGAATTTATTTTAATAATTACCTTTTTAAAAATATCTTGCCTTCTAATTTAATTTGTTATACATTGGGTTAATTGTAATTTTGGATATATATTTACAGAATGGAAAAATATAAAAATTCCTTTAAAAAAATTCTTCAGGAATGGAAGAATTTTTCCTCTACCCAGAACAAAAACAAAAAAAATGCTGCTGAAAAACTTTTAGATGTAGCTGAGTTATGTATTTCAAAATCTAAAAATACAGAGATATCTCCAGAAGAATGGCAGGAATGGCTGAGAGTAACCAGTAAATCAGAATTTTTATCCTCACTTCCTCATGACCAAGCCCGCAACAGATGGGCGGAAATCTGCTTTAGAGTAATCCGGATAAGTAGTTATTCCCTGCTCACTTTATTTAAGCAAAGAGTAAATGAACACCCAGATCGCATTTTATTTCAGAATCGAAGAGACACTTCAATTGAATCCTGGACTTACCAGCAGATTGATAATTCTATCATAGAAATTGCAGATGTATTCAACCATACTCACTCAGGTCATCCCCGGGTAGCACTTTATGTGGAAAATTCTCTACAGGGTGCTTGTTGTGATCTTGCCTGCCTTATGTATGGGTTTTCAGTATCACCTTTGA
>CAZKMO010000129.1:0-9646 GCA_964554015.1 uncultured bacterium | reverse complement strand
CAAACAATGACCCCGAGAAAAAAGGGAAATCAGTAAGTGTTCAATGATATGTTTTTGACCGATGATGATTTTTTCGATTTCGGTGAATATTTTTGATCGTGCTTCTTGTAATTGCTCAATAGTTTTGATATCACTTTCCGGGGGCATTATTTCTCCCTAAATTAAGATATTTTAAAGTAAAAGATAATTACTATTTATTATAAAGTCAACAGCTAATTTTTGGGTAGAACTTATTTATTGAGGAATGATTTTTGCAAATTATTAATTAAGTCAATAAAAGATAAATAAAAAAAAAAACGTAATTGCTAAAGTAGGATATGGCATAGCATTGTACTGTTTAACCTTTAAAAAAATAATAACTTATATGCAAATGGCATATCTTTGTTAATTGAGAGGTATAGGTTTAGTGTATAGTAGAATTTTCATTTTGCATTGAAACCAGGGATACAGTCCCATTGTGAAAATGTATTTTCTTTAAAATCAAAGCTTAAGAGGTAGTTATGTTATCAAACATAAATAACAAAGTAAAGAAGCAAGGGGAAAAACTTTTACAAGATCTGAATAGATGGAAAAATACCATGACCAATCTTTCCCAGGGAGATTTTGCTACCCAACTGGAAGTTCAAACTAATCCTTTGAAAATTTCAGCTTCTCTGGATAAAAATCCCAGTATTTACTTTTTTAATCAAATTATACAAAATTTGAAGGATGTTGCCGAAGAGTTCAACGCAGTTACTGATATCCCCTGTAAAAGACTGTGTTATGTAGGGGCAGATTCCTTTATGGAAGGATCCCGCTGTGGAGAACTCATGGGAGAATATACGGGTGGTAAAGGAGAAATTGTGATTGTGGTAGCTTCCGGGGCTCATGTAGGTACTGTGCTGAGGAGAAAAGGATTTGAAAGTACTATTCGAACTATGTATCCGGATCTCAAGGTGGTTGAAGTTATTGCCAGTGAAGAAAATGCAGAAATATGTTACACTAAGGTTTTAAAGATATTAAAAAAATATCCTAATCTGAAAGGATTGTATGTAACAGAAGGTAATACACCCAGTGGTGCAGCCAAAGCCCTGGTGGAATGCAAGAAAGAGAAAAAAGTGATAATGATCTCTCATGATCTTACTGATGAAACCATGAAGTATGTTACTTCCGGAATTATTAATGCCACTCTGGGGCAGGATCCATTTGCTCAGGGAAATGACCCGGTCATTCATCTCTATAATAACATAGTAAGCGATTGGGAACCGCAGGCTCCCCGGCTTCTTACTCATATGGATGTAGTCACTCCGGATAACTACCATGAATTTTGGGATAAGGAGAAAGGCATCATACAATCTCAAGCTACCCTGCAGCGATTAGCTAAGCCGGTTGCGGAAGAACCTAAAAAACCTCTTCATATATGTGTATTAGGGATCCATAGTTCGTCCTTTTGGGAACCGGTAAAAAAGGGGGTGGATGCAGCCGGGGAAACCTTAAAAGATCGTCAGGTACAGGTTGATTGGGTGGTTCCGGAGGCAAACCAAAAAAAAGGGGATCTCAGTGTTGAGATTTACGGTCCTGAAATAGAGTCCTTTATTAAAAAGAAAATAGATGGTATTGCCACGGTTGCAATTGATCGGGGTTTGGTTACTTACATTAACCAAGCAGTTGAAGCGGGCATACCGGTAATCACCTTAAACAGTGAACCACATAGTCTTCGCAGCATAATATACACCATTATCAATCAGGCAGAAAGGCTCATGGACATGAGTCACCAGCTGGCAACCAGTACCACTGAAACCAAAACCATGAACTCAAATATTAATTCTGCCATGGATGAAATGTACCAGGGAACTCTTTCCCAGAATGAGAATGTGAAGAAAACCCAGGAGACCTTAAGTCGTTTATTGAGAAATATTAAATCAGTTAATGAAGATACCAAAGAAAGTGCCAAAGAAGCTGAACAATCCGTCAATGCAGTAACCAATGGCACCACAGCTATGACCAAGACTATAGAGAGTCTTCGTATGGTAGAAAAATCAGTAGCTGATTCCTGGCATGTAGTGGAGGAATTAGGCGTTTATTCCAATCACATTGATAAAATTATGTGGTTTATTAATGATATTGCCACCGAAATCAATGTTTTGGGATTAAATGCAAATATTGTATCAGTTAAGGCGGGAAAATACGGGAAAAGTTTTGGAGTAGTTGCCCGGGAAATACGGGAAATGGTACAGGAGACAAAAAGTCATACCACTGAGATTTTTGATTTGATTGAACAGTTTAAGGAAGGAGTTAAAAAGGTTGAAGATGTAATGAACGCTGGGTTACAAATGATCAAGAATTCGGCAAATTTATCTGATCAAGCAGTTTCCTCCATAAAAGAGATTCGGGAGTATGTGAATCTCAACCAACAACGTATGGAAAAAATTTCTTCCTCCCTGGGTGAAATAGAGGCATTTTCACAAGATGTTGATATTGCTATGCATAATGTAACCAGTGTGAGTGCCCAGAATGCAGCAGAAGTCCAAAAAGTAAATAATTATACCAAAGAAATGGAAACGCAGTTTAATATGGTGGAGTCAATGGCAAAAGCCTTGTTAACTATGGCTGAATCAGAAAAGCAACTGCTGGCTAAATTTAATATTGAAGAAAAGAAATAAAAAAATTCTTTTCAGATATATATTGTCTATAATCGAAATAGTGTCATAATTTTTTCATTTTTAATAATTTTTTAATAATAAGAAAGAGATAATCTATCATTTCCTCGATTAGATATTTATATGGTCAAAGGAAGTTTCAATTATCTGTTTCTATTAAACTTAATGCATGTTGTTTGACTATTGTTTTTGGAATTATCAAATAAATTTATAAAAACAACTTGAACCCGCAGCTATTTTTTTGTATATTATGTTGAAACAAAATGTAAAAATGAGGGTAAGAATGATAAAATATTTTAGCGTCATAATTATAATGATTTTTATAATTTCCTGTTCCAGTTCTCAGTTAGGGTGGAAAAGTGCTCCGGAAGCTAAAAAAGATAAAGAAAAGTATATTGAAGATTTTGATCCTTTAACTCTGGAAGAAGATTTTATTATTCTTGAAGATAAAACGGCAAAGAGTGAAAAATCAGACAAAAAAGTTTCTAAGACAAATGATATAGATAAAGAGTCACCTGTGGAGACAGATCAAGTATCCATACCAGGATTTCGGGTTCAGCTTTTAGCTACTCCTAATGAAGAACAGGCTAGAAAAGCAAAACAAAAAGCAATTTATAAAATTCAGGAAAATGTTTATCTGGAGTTTGAATCCTCGCTGTGGAAGATTAGGGTAGGAGATTGCAGAACCCGTAAAGAAGCTGAAGAATTGAGGGAAAAGGTAAGACGTATTGGTAGACGAGAAAATGAAGTAGAGTGGAGTAATGCCTGGATTGTTCCTTCCAAAATACAAGTTAAAAGAACGATTGAATAATAAGCATAGATTTTAAACATAATAATAACCAGATATTTCTTGATATTTTTTATTAATGCATAATACAAGGCAGCAGGGGAGGAATTTTTTATGTCCGGACACTCCAAATGGAGTACAATTAGAAGGAAAAAGGAGAAAGAGGATGCCAAACGGGGACAAATATTTACCAAATTAATCAGGGAAATTACCACTGCAGCCAGGATGGGGGGTGGTGATGAGGTAACCAATCCCAGATTACGTAGTGCTATTGACGCTGCTAAGTCTGCCAATATGCCTCAATCAAATATTGAAAGAGCAGTAAAAAAAGGAACCGGTGAATTACCAGGGGTGATATATGAGGAAAAGATTTACGAAGGGTACGGCCCCGGAGGTATAGCCATAATGATAGACACCTTAACTGATAATACCAATCGTACTACTTCGGAAGTGCGTCATCTTTTAACCAAATATAATGGGAATTTAGGCGAGACAGGATGTGTGTCCTGGATGTTTGATAAAAAAGGACTGATTGTGGTGAATAAGGATGATATTGAGGAAGATAAACTCATGGAATTGATTCTGGATGCCGGGGCAGAAGATATGAGTATGGAAGAAGATGTATATGAAATTATAACTTCTCCGGAAGATTTTTTGCAAGTCAAGGAAGGAATAACTGCTAAAGGGATTTCACCAGCTTCTTCTGAAGTGACTATGATTCCCAAAAATACAGTAAAAGTAGAAGGGAATAATATCAAAAGCATTCTAAGTTTAATGGAAGATCTGGAAGAAATTGATGATGTACAAAAAGTCTACTCCAATTTTGATATTGATGAATCAGAAATAGAGGAGTAGCTCGTATTGGTAATTTTAGGTATTGATCCGGGATTATGTAACATCGGTTATGGATTGATCAATTCTGAAAACAATTATATTAAAATTATTACTTCCGGAAATTTCACTATTAATTCAAAATTATCTTTTCCTGAAAGACTGAAGAGTATTTATGATAACATTCAGGATCTATTAAATGATTATAATCCTGATGTGATGGCGATTGAAAATGTTTTTGTGAACAAAAATGCCAAAGTTAGTTTAAAGCTGGGACATGCACGAGGAGTTATTATTTTAGCAGTGATTAACCGAGGTATTCCCATTACAGAATATACTCCCAGAGAGATTAAACAATCAATAGTCGGAATCGGGAGAGCTTCTAAGACACAGATACAAGCAATGATTTTACAAATTCTTAATCTGAAAAACAGAAAATTACAGGAAGATGAAGCGGATGGATTAGCTGTTGCTATCTGCCATGAATTCAAGAGAAATAAATTTGGAGTTTAATTTTCATTATAAGTATGATTTCCTATATTCGGGGTACATTAATTGAAAAAAATCCGGCCTTTTTAATTGTTGAGGCCCATGGGATTGGATATAAAATATTGATAACCTTGTCCAGTTTTAATGCTCTGGGCAATATAGGTGAGGAAATTTGTTTATTAACCTATCTACATCTTAGGGAAGATTCAATCCGACTCTATGGTTTTATTAGCAAGGAAGAAAGAGAAATATTTAAAATGATTTTGTCTGTATCGGGAATTGGGCCAAAACTCGCCCAGAGTATGCTTTCCGGTATTCCTTATGAGGAGTTTAAACAGGCAGTTTATAATCGCGATATAGATACCTTGACTTCAGCTCCTGGCATAGGAAAAAAAACAGCTGAACGATTAGTTCTGGAATTACGGCCAAAGATTAATCAAATAGTTGATGAAACCACCGGGAAAGCAGCAGCATCAATTCCTGCACATCGAGATGCTGTCCTCGCCTTAATATCTCTTGGTTTTAGTGAAACGCACGCAAACAAAGAAGTAGAGAAAGTTTGTGAAGAGGATCCCTCGGTGTCGGTTGAACAGATTATCAGGAAAGCGCTTACTAAATAGTTAATTTTGAGGATATTTTAATAGAAATGCAATCTCAACGAATGACAGATCCTTCAATTCAGGATAATGAAATAACCTTTGATAGCTCGTTAAGACCGCGGAATTTCAATGAATTCGTAGGGCAGAAAAAGATTGTTTCCAATCTTAAAGTTTTTGTAAAAGCGGCCAAGAAGCGAGAAGAAGCTCTGGATCATGTATTATTTTATGGACCTCCTGGTCTGGGGAAAACAACGCTTGCTCACATATTGGCCAATGAATTAGAAACAGGGATTAAAGTTGTCACTGGTCCCACTTTAGAACGTCCGGCTGATCTGGCGGGTATACTAACCAACCTGCAATCTCATGATGTTTTATTTATTGATGAAATACATCGATTGAATCCAGTGGTGGAAGAGTATCTCTATCCGGCTATGGAAGATTTCCGCTTGGATATTGTCATTGACAGCGGTCCCCATGCCAGAAGTGTCTGTCTTTCCCTGCCCAGGTTCACCTTGATCGGCGCTACCACCCGGGCTGGTCTTCTTACTTCACCTTTAAGAGCACGATTTGGGGTGGTAAACAGATTGGATTACTATGATTCTGACGATCTTTCTAAAATACTGGAAAGATCAGCCCGCTTGCTTGAGGTGGAAATAGATAAAGAGGGGATACGGGAGATTTCCATACGTTCCCGGGGAACTCCCAGGGTTGCTAATCGTTTATTACGCAGAGTGCGAGATTTTGCTCAGGTTGAAGGTGAAGGATGTATTACCCAAAGTATTGCAGATAATTCACTGCATCGTCTTGACGTTGATTCTTGCGGTCTGGATGAAATGGACAAAAGAATACTTAATGTTATTGTAAAAAATTTTAAAGGCGGACCGGTTGGTTTGAACACACTTTCGGTTTCAGTAAGTGAAGATAGCGGCACCATTGAGGAAATTTACGAACCTTATCTTATAAAGCAGGGATTTATTAAACGCACTGCCAGAGGCAGAGAAGCAACAGAAAGGGCATACCAGGTTTTGGGAATTCCCCTGTCTGGCTCCCAGCAAAAAGATCTATTTTAAAATTATATTCTTTTATTGGGGTATTTAATGAAACTATCAGATTTTAATTACCGAGTACCAAAAAAGTTAATTGCTCAATATCCGCCTAAAAAGAGAGGCGGATCAAGATTAATGGTTCTTAATAGAAAAAATCAGACTATTGAAGATAGGCAGTTTAAAGAATTACTGGACTTTCTTAATGAAAAAGATTGCCTGGTGGTTAATGAAACCAAGATTTTTCCTGCCCGACTTATGGCAGTGAAAGATAAAACCCATGCAAAAGTAGAAATTTTTCTGCTGCGAGAATTAGAAAAGGATTTATGGGAAGTATTGGTAAAACCAGCCAGAAAGGTAAGGGTTGGTAATAAATTGAGAATAGGGGATAAGTTAAAATGCGAAGTATTGGATAATACCATATCCGGGGGAAGAGTGATCAGATTTGTATACGAGGGGGATTTCTTTAAAATAATTGATAAAATCGGGAAAATACCTTTACCGCCCTACATTAAAAGAGAACCGGAGGATCTGGATAGAGATAGATATCAATCCTTGTTTGCCCAAAAGCGGGGGGCAGTGGCTGCTCCCACAGCCAGTCTTCATTTTGATAAAAAGATGATTAAAAAGATAAAGAATAAAGGAATCAGAATTGTACCGGTGGTACTTCATATCGGGCTGGGAACCTTCCGGCCCATAGAAGTTGAAGATCTATCCCGTCATAAGATGGATTCAGAGTATTATGAAATCTCAGAAGAATCGGCCAGATTAATCAATGAGGCCATTGACAGGAAGGGAAGAATTGTAGCAGTAGGGACTACGGTGGTCCGGGTTCTGGAATCTATTCTGACAATTGATAAGCATATTAAGAAAGACAGCGGATGGACCGACAAATTTATCTACCCACCTTACAAATTTAAAGTTGTGGATGTACTTTTAACTAATTTTCACATGCCTCGTTCCAGTTTGCTCATTCTGGTAAGCGCATTTGCCGGGTATAAATTTACCTTTAAAGCATATAGAAAAGCTATTCGGGAAGGATATAAATTCTTCTCTTACGGGGATGCCATGTTGATTCTTTAATAGAGGTTAGGGTGTCTGTTACAAATATAAAGGTGGTTGCTATTATTGCCGCGGGTGGAAGCGGAGTGCGGATGAAGACCGGGATTCCCAAACAGTTTTTAATCTTACAGAATAAACCAATCATAATACATACCCTGGAAAAATTTACGGGATGTGGGAGAGTACAACAAATTAACCTCGTTGTTCCCCCTTCAGAGATGGCAAAAACCATCCAGTTAATCAGGAAGTGGAACCTTGCTAAACCTGTGGAAGTTATTGCCGGGGGTAAAACCAGACAGCATTCGGTAAGGAATGGATTGAGTCAGCTTCCTGATAATACGGATATAGTGGTGATACATGATGGAGTCAGGCCTTTTATTTCTAAAGAGATAATCAATCGGTGTATTAAAGAAACTAAGAAATGGGAAGCAGTGATCACGGCTTTACCCTTATCAGATACGATAAAAGAAGTGGTAGATCATCAAGTCCAGACCACTCTTGACCGTAGCAGACTATGGAGAGTGCAGACTCCACAGTCATTTACAAAAGATTTGTTGATAAAAGCCTATAAAAAAGCGTGGCAAAATAATATAATAGCAACGGATGATTCTGCCTTGGTTGAATATATAGGACATGCAGTAAGAGTGATAAAAGGGGAAGAGAAGAATATTAAAATCACTTCTCCGGAAGATTTAAAAATTGCGGAAAGTTTATATGAGGTCTTATGAATAGAATAGGATTCGGGTATGATATACATCCCTTGGTTAAAAAGAGAAAGTTAGTTCTAGGGGGAGTGTCAATTCCTTTTGTCAAGGGACTGAAGGGACATTCCGATGCTGATGTTGTCTGCCATGCTATTGCGGATGCTTTGCTGGGTGCAGCAGCAATGGGGGATATTGGGGAGCATTTTCCGGATACTGATGAAAAGTATAAAGATGCTTCCAGTATTGATCTTTTGAAAAAAGTAGGTGATATAGTTAAAGATTCTGGTTTTAAAATTAATAATATAGATGTCGCTATTATTGCGGAAAATCCTAAAATATCACCCTATAAAATTGAAATGATGGAAAATATAGGTCTGGCTCTGGGGCTGGAAGAAAATCGAATTTCTATTAAGGCTACCACTCATGAGAAATTGGGGGATATAGGAAAGGGTAAGGCGATCGCTGCTTATGCAGTGGCGTTGGTGGAGAAATAAAGACAAATTAAAAAATACAAAATACAAAATACAAAAGAAAAAGGATAAAGGAAAAAGGGAAAAGTTTTTGGGTATAAGGTATAAGGAATACGGTATAAGGATTGTGGATGGAGAATTTTGAATCAAGAATCAGATATTATGATCTTGGATGTAATAAATAAAAAAATTAAAGTCCCCCTTGGATAAAGGGGGATTTTTTAAAGATGGCAGTTAGTGAGTTTAGGTAAAAGGATAAAAAATAGAAAGACAGGGTACATTCCAATGAAAAAATTACTTACCGATATTGAAAAAGCCATAACAACCACTGCCGGTACGGATCAGCTTCGGCCGGAAGAGAGGTTTCACAAGCACAGGGAGTATCTCTGCTATGGACTGAAGGCGGCTGATTTTTACAGGATCATGAAAGAATTTCGTCCCCATTTCTTGGATCTTTCCCTTCCGGAATGCCTGCAACTGGCAGAAGCGTTACTCAGCCGGCATATAGGAGAACTGGGTGGAACCGGTATCTATATAGCAGCACTCAGGGTGAATGAGCTGGGACCGAAACATTTTAAAATTTTGGATGGCCTGGTTGATGATTTACGCAGTTGGTCTCAGGTGGATTATTTCTGTGGGGATGTGATACAGCCATTGCTGGGAAAATACTGGGCGGAGGTATTATCTTTACTCGGGAAATGGAATACTTCCTCCAATCGCTGGAAGCGACGGGCCAGTGTAGTCCCTTTTACCCGTAAAGTTGCCAAAGAGGGGAGATTTGTGGAGGAGACGTTGAAATTTTGTGAGAATTTAATCAGGGATGAAGAGGATATTGTACAGAAAGGAGTGGGTTGGGCTCTAAAGGATACTATGCGGGCTGCCCCTCAAAAGGTGAAAGCTTATGTAAAAAAATTGAGAAAACAAGGAGTAAGCTCAACTATTACTCTGTATGCTATTCGGGATCTGAAGGGGAAAGAGAGGGAGGAGATTTTACAAATAAATAAGACAAAAGAAATAAGAAA
>CAZKMO010000128.1:0-9687 GCA_964554015.1 uncultured bacterium | reverse complement strand
ATAAAGGATATTAGGAAGCTGCCCAAAGTGATGTGTCAGTTTTTAAAACAAATCTGTCGGATAATGTTTCGTAGAGTTCCTTATAAGCAGGAGTATTTTTCCACCTATGGTTTTATTGATAAGACCTGGAAAAAGCGGAATTGCCCCGGTCCCTTTTATTTTGCTCCCCAGCGGGAAACCGATAAGAATATTCTCATTGCTTCCAATCACTATGTTACCCCGGAGATGAGAATGACGGGGATGACCGACTGGATTACCATACTGGAACAGGAGGAACTGGATGAATTTCAGTGGAGGTACGATGAAATGAACTGGATAATACATGAGTACATGCAGGAAGAAAGAAAGATAACCCAGCAAGATGCTCAGGATATAATTGACTTTCTGCGTCCAACGCCTGATCATAATTTTTGTAAAATCTGTCAGAAGTTTTATAATCCTGGATTAAAGCAAGATCCCGCAACAGTTCCCATTAAAGGTAGTGTTTCTTTGTTCGAATTGACTGAATTGAAAATGCGCTCTCATTTTGGTTATTATGGGGATAAGTGGATTGAAGTGAATTTTCCTCAGTATTTAAAGCATTTATAATTTGAATAATATAATTTTGCTATATGTAATTTGCTATTTGTGATTTGAGAATGCAGAGATCGGGATAAGCAAAAATAATTCGTGTTTATTGTATTATATATTTTGAATATTTCAAAGGAGGTGTCAAATGCGTATCGCCCTGCTTTCAGATATACATTTTGGCGATCCCATGTCAGTAATGGCATTTAAGGATCCCCAGGATCATCGTATTTATCTGGGAGACCGATATCAGGAATTTAAGACGGCCCTTAAAAATGCCTTTAAAGGCAAATCTGTGGACTATCTGGTACTTATGGGCGATATTCTGGATTTTTCCATTGCCCATTACAGTGTGTCTTATGAAATCGGCCAGTTTTTCTTTCAACAATTAATTAAGGATAAATTATTGCAAAAAACAGGTAATAAATATGGACAGATTATTTATGTGCCGGGTAATCATGATTTCGATCTGTGGCACACGGTAGAATATCAGGTAAATATTATAAATAGGATTCAGAATAAGCAACCTGCCAATCCTTTAAAAATGTCTGTCCCGGTGATTATTGATGACAGAAAATCTTCACCCTTGTATGGATTGACCTTACATAATGTCAGGGCTCATACTTCCAGGAAAACTCCTAAATATGGTGGTCTGTTTCTTGATCAGCTTACCATTCCCAATGTTGTTTTTAATTTTGGTTATCCTAATTTGTACTTGATCAATGAGAAAGAAACAGTGATAGTTACTCACGGCCAGTATTTTGATTTCTACTGGTCTTTTTTAGGAAAGTGGGCCTTAAAAATAATTAAGGGTGATCTTGCTATCAAGGATTATTCCTTACTGAATTTGGTGGAAACAGTGGGAATTAATCTACCTACCAGCCAGCTGGCATGTTCTTCAGTGGGGCAGGCGGGACCCTTAACTGAGGTTATCCTGAAGCTGCAGCAAGAATTCAAGGAGCATAATGTAACCAGACTGGATACCTATCTAACTCGTATCAGAAAAGAAGTAAAGAAAAAGGTCAAGGGCATTAAAGGTTTTTTAATAAACTGTGCCTTTAAGTATATTCAAAAACAGCTCCTCACCAAGTTGAAGCATGCCGAATCAACCCGATTTCGTACGCAGTTTTTAAAAGATCCCAAAGTGAAAGAGAGGTTTATTCAATATTATAAATCAACCCTGTACGAAATTAGGGAACTCGAAGATAAATATGGAGTAACTATCCCCACTCCCTCCAAAGTAATTTTTGGTCATACCCACCAGCCCATTCCTTGGGATGATCCTTTGGAATTTACGGTTCCTAAATCTGAGAAAGCACCTGAACATGAAATTATGATATATAATACCGGAGGATGGTTAAATCGTATGGATAAAAACAAAAGGAAACAGTTTTGCGGAGCAGAAATGTTCTTTTTTGATTCTGCCGCTGGTTTTTCATCTACCAGTATTGGATATGATCCCCGGGATCGAGACAAACCTTCCTGATATCTTCAATGATAATAGTATGATATTTTCATGCCAGACACTATTATTTTGTAAGTCTTCTGGATCTTTTTTATATTATACCAATTATTTTTAGAAAAGTTAACATGAGGAAAGTGGCATGAAAAGTAAAATCGGTTTTGATAATGACAAGTATCTGCAAGAGCAAAGAAAGGCCATACTAGAAAAAGTTGATATGTTTAACAGCAAGTTGTATTTAGAATTTGGAGGAAAATTACTGTATGATTATCATGCGTCCAGAGTTCTCCCTGGATTTGATCCCAATGTAAAAATAGAACTTTTAAAGAAGTTAAAAGATAAAGCGAATATTATTTTATGTATTTATGCCGGTGATATAGAAAGAAAAAAAATAAGGGCGGATTTTGGTATTACCTATGATGTAGATGCTCTGAAATTAATTGATAATTTACAAGAATGGGGACTGGAGATTTGTGGTGTGGTAATAACTCGATACGAAGAACAGCCGGCAGCTAAATGCTTTAAGAATCGTTTGGAGCGTCGTAATCTTCGAGTATATACCCATCCTTATACTAAGGGATACCCTACCCAGGTTGATCTGATTGTCAGTGATGAAGGATATGGTGCTAATGAGTTTATAGAGACCTCCAAACCCTTGGTAGTGGTGACAGGTCCAGGTCCGGGAAGCGGGAAATTAGCCACCTGCCTTTCTCAACTTTACCATGAGTATAAACGTGGCATCAAAGCCGGGTATGCAAAGTTTGAAACCTTTCCTATATGGAATCTTCCTTTAAAACATCCGGTGAATGTTGCTTATGAGGCAGCAACTGCTGATATTTTAGATTATAATCAGATTGATCCTTTCCATCTGGAAGCGTATGGGAAAACAGCCGTAAATTATAATCGTGACATAGAAGTGTTTCCAGTACTTAAAAGAATTTTAGAAAAAATTACCGGTAATAATTCCATATATAAATCACCAACTGATATGGGAGTTAATCGGGCCGGATTTGGCATTAAAGATGATGCTATTGTACAGGAAGCTGCCAAACAGGAAGTTATTCGTCGAGCTTTCAGATATAAATGTGAGTATGCCATGGGATTGGTTGATAAAGAAAACATAGAAAGATCGGAACTGCTTTTAGGTGAATTGAAATTAAAACCTGAAGACAGAAGCGCAGTAGTTCCGGCCAGAAATGCAGCTCTGGATGGAGAGAAAACAGGCAAAGGAAATAAAGGAATATATTGTGGTGCAGCCATAGAACTGAATAACGGTACCATTATTACCGGCAAAAACTCTCCCCTATTACATGCAACTTCCAGTTTAATATTAAATACAGTAAAATATTTGGGCGGAATACCTGACAATATAGATCTTCTTTCTTCTACAATAATTGCTTCCATAGGAAATCTAAAGAAAGAATCTTTTAATTCCAACCATGTTAGTTTAAATTTGGAAGAAACCCTTATTGCGCTGAGTATTTCAGCTACCACCAATCCGACAGCTGAAGTTGCAGTGCAAAAATTGAAAGAACTGAAAGGGTGTAAAGTTCATCTGACCCATATTCCCACTCCCGGTGATGATGCAGGTTTAAGAAAACTGGGTGTGGATCTAACCAGTGATCCCTGTTTTACTACTCATTCTCTTTATACTAGTTAGAAATCACCATGTATTCCTATGATTAGAGATTGTATGAAAATCAATTCCAGTTACTGGTTCCCCAAATTCTGAACACTCATCTTCAAAAGTTCTTGCTCCTTGTATATTACATTTGTTCCACCACGAAGGACACGAAGTACACGAAGATTTTAATACAACTAATTTTTTTCGTGTTCTTCGTGAACTTCGTGGTTTTCACACAGTCTCTTACCGTGGTCCCTGGATAGCTAGTATACTAAATCTGTTTAAATAACACATAAAGTTCATAGAGATCAAAAAATTTTTTAATTGATACAATTTTAGAGGGTTTCATATAATAATTTTAAAAAAGGAGATCACTATGGTATCAACAGAAGAAAATAAAATTAAACTTTCCCAAGGCAATCTTACGCCCGAACAGGTAGATTTACTGCTTAAGAATTTACCGGTTGATCTTACCTTTGTTGATGAAAATGACAAGGTGCGTTATTATTCGGACACTAAAGATAGAATTTTTCCCCGGAGTCCGGCCATTATCGGTAGAGAGGTACAGAATTGTCACCCTTCCAAAAGTGTGCATATAGTCAATGATATTTTAAAAAATTTTAAGGAAAAGAAAAAAGAAGTAGCCGAGTTCTGGATTCATATGCAGGGAAAATTTATTTATATCCGTTATTTTCCTGTCTACGATGAAAAGAGTAACTATAAAGGGGTTATCGAGGTTTCTCAGGAAGTGTCGAACATTCAGAAACTGGAGGGGGAACGACGGCTGCTTGACTGGTGAGGGGAGAACCACGAGGATTACGAATGGAACTTGTTAGCAACGAACTAAACAAACAAGAGGAACAGAAAATAATGAATAAGGAATAATGTATAATACAGTTTGGCCACGGATAGACACGGATTACCAGGGAATCATTATAAATATTTTTCTTTATTTAATCCGTGTGAATCCGGGGCTCAATATTTCTGATCAGGATTGTTGGTATTACCTTTCTGTCGGCCAGAGTTCATCAAAAAGTGACAAATCAATAGTTTTATCCCTTCTCCCTTAAGTCTCTCATTATTCCATTATTCCATTGTTCCAATATTCCACTATCTTTTAGGCCTTTCGCGGAAAAACAATAATTATTTAATATTGAAAATAAATTAAAATACATTTGATCGTTTTGATTTTGAAATTCGGGTATTATTTGTTATTTGGTGCTTGGGATTTGAGATGTATACATTGAATGGTATTCCCTTCCCATATCAACAGTCCTTCTTTTTTAAGACGCAGCAGTATCCGGGACAGGGTTTCCGGAGTAGTGCCTATTGCTGCTGCTACATCTTTTTTACTCAAATTAATTTTAATTTCTTTTTCTCCCGCATAGTGCTCTTTTAAAAAGAGAAAGAGACGATTTTCCACATCATATTGCGTAAGGTATTTTATCTGATCAGTAAGAAATTTCATTTTATCCAGCAGGTTTATAATAAAATCTTTACGGAAATCAGGATTTTCCAGCAGACAGGAAAACTGGTGTTTGGGAAGCATGTATACGGTGCTGTCAGTAAGTGCTACTGCACTTACCGGATAGCGATTTTCAGTAAATAAAATCACTTCCGCAAACATTTCTCCTGGTTTTATGGTTTTGATAACCACTTCTTTTCCATCCGGAGCGGTTTTATATAACTGAACTGCACCCTGAACTAACATGTAAAGAGAGTATCCTTTGTCCCCTTCCAAAAACAGGATTTCTTTTTTAGGGGATTTATGCTCAAGACAGATACCGGCTACCTGGTCCAATCCTTTGGTAGAGAGATGTTCGAATAGAGGCAGGGACTGTAAAATTTTTTGTTTATTCATAGGCATTTTGGTTGCGATTCAACAAGGTAAGAGTAATATAGGAAAAAAACAGCAAAAAGGGAAGATTCTTGATCCAGATCAAGGTATTTTTTGAGATGGATGGTTACCTTGATCTAAAAGATATTATAAAGAAGTATTTTATAAGGAGTGATTCATGAAAAGAGAAATAATTACTATTGATGAAGAAAAATGTACGGGATGCGGTCTCTGCGTTCCGGAGTGTCCGGAGGGGGCAATACAGATTATTGATGGGAAAGCCAGATTGGTAAGTGACTTATTTTGCGATGGGCTGGGAGCCTGCCTGGGGCACTGTCCGGAGGGAGCTATTAGTATAGAAAAAAGGGAGGCGGAACCATATGATGAAACCAGGGTTATGCATAATATAGTCAAACAGGGAGTCAATACTATCCGGGCCCACCTGAAACATCTTCAAGAACATGGGCAGACTGAATATTATAAGCAAGCTGTTCAATATTTACGTGATCATGACCTGAAGGTTCCTGCATTAGATAAAGAAAAAAAAGTTACCGTTACTTCGGGCTGTCCCGGATTACAAAATGTGCAGTTTGATAAACCGGTTGTCAAGGAGGACAAAAAAGCATACCCTCCCTCAAGTAAACTGCGCCACTGGCCGGTACAGCTGCATCTTATTTCTCCGGCTGCTCCGCAGTATCAGAAGGCGGATCTGCTGCTGGCGGCAGACTGTACTGCCTTTACTGCCGGTAATTTCCATCAGGATTTTCTGACAGGAAAAGTGCTGGCCATTGCCTGTCCCAAACTGGATGAAGGTCAGAAAATTTATTTGGAAAAGCTTCGTACCCTTATTGATGAAGCTGAAATCAATACCCTGACCGTATTGATAATGCAGGTTCCCTGCTGTAAAGGACTTTTAGTCCTGGCTGCACAGGCGGCAGAAAAGTCACACCGGAAAGTTGCCATTAAAGTTATTGTATTAAGCATTAAAGGGAAAGTCCTGAAAGAAGAGTGGTATACATAAGCAAACTATATAATCCATATATTGTGCATAGTAAAAATTCGAAACTAATCCACCCAAGGAGAAATCTATGAAATCGAAAAACAAGGAAAAAAAAGAACCAGTGTTCACCTATCAGGAACTGGTACATTATCAATCCCGAAGTATTGTAAGTTCTCAGATAATAGACCGGAATACAGGCAGTGTCACTGTATTTGCTTTTGATCAGGGAGAGAAACTCAGTGAGCATACCTCTCCTTTTGATGCTCTGGTGCAGGTAGTAGAGGGTACGGGAGTATTTACAATCCAGGAAAAAGAATATACTTTATCATCAGGACAAGTTATCATCATGCCGGCTGACATACCGCATACAGTAAGAGCAGAGGAACGGTTAAAAATGGTATTAATTATGATCCGATCCTAGTAAAAAATCAGCACTTTATTATATTTTTAACTTATATATTTAAAAGATAGAAAAAATTATAAGCTTTCACGTATCATGTAATTTGAATGAATAATCCGGACAAGAAAGTAGAGAAATTGGTAAATCTAGGATACAAACAGGTAAGCAGAAATTTAAAAAAACACTTGACAAATAATGTACTAAGTATTATATTGTAATTATTACAACTATAAACTCAATCCAAGAGAGGGTATTATGATAACCTATAAAAAAGTTCTTCAGGATGCTGAGATTGCACCATCCATACAAAGAATAAAGATACTGGCATATTTAGATAGTAATCGGGTTCATCCCAGTGCAGATACCATATACAGAGCTTTAAAAAAGGATATGCCCACTCTCTCCAAAACAACAGTGTATAATACTTTAAAAGCTTTGGTGGAACATAAGGTAGTAACGGAATTGAGTTTATTTGAAAATGAGATACGCTATGAATACAATCAAGATCGACATATACATTTTAAATGTATTGCCTGTCAAGAAGTGTATGACATTGACAAACAATACAAATGTTATAAAGATCAGATGATCCAGGGGCATAGGATTATAGAGCATCAAGTTATTTTTAAGGGAATCTGTAAAAATTGTTCAAAAAGACAGGAGAAATAGATGCCGGAACTGCCGGAAGTGCAAACCATAGTTAATGGTTTGGAACCTTACATTCTACAAAAAGAGATTGACCGTATTATTGAGTATCGCCAAGGTACTATTAATACCTCTTGTCAGGGAATAGCATTTGGCAGGGTATCCTCCTTAGATAGGCGGGGAAAATATATAATTATCAAAACTTCAAAAGCGGTTACAATTATCATTCATCTGGGTATGACCGGTAAATTAATTTATAAAAAACAAGTTAAAAAAATATCGGATCATTGTCGAGCCGTAATTGTTTTTACTGACCAGAGCAGGATTTTTTTTGATGATGTCCGTACCTTCGGGAAAATACATATTTTTACCCATAATGTTACATTCAAAGCTTTAGGCAAAATGGGAGTGGAGCCTTTTTCTGATGATTTCAATTATGTTTATTTATCAGACAAGCTGAAGAATCGGAAAGCACCCATTAAAAATGTGCTTATGAATCAGAGTGTTGTGGCCGGACTGGGAAATATTTATGTCTCAGAAATTCTGCACCGTTCTCATGTCGATCCCCGAAGAATATCCGGAAAGCTTAATAAGGAGGAAGTAGGGGAAATTATAACCCAGACGAAAATAGTATTAAGGGAAGCAATAGCCCATAATGGTACTTCTGTTTCCGACTTTCGCCGCATAGAAGATAAAAAGGGAGAATTCCAAAATTTTTTAAGAGTATATCAGAAAGACTATTGTAACTGTGGAACCGCTATCCAGCGAAACAAAATGGCAGGCAGGTCTACTTACTTCTGTCCTCGCTGTCAGAAGTGAAAGTTATTTAGTCATAAACAGATATGCAGAATAAATCATTGTAATAGACAAAAGAAAAAAGACAAAAGCATGTCCTGAGTGAAAACGCAGGGAAAAAAGATAAAACACAAATAAATCATCGGTCAAACGGCAAACATTAAAGAAAGGAGTAATAAATCATGATTTCACAAAAAATGCAAGATGCAATCAACCAGCAAATAAACAAAGAACTCTATTCCGAATATCTTTATTTATCCATGGCAGCCTATTTTAGTGCACAGGGCCTGAGTGGTTTTGAAAATTTTTTTCTGGTGCAAGCAGAGGAAGAGAGATTTCATGCCCTGAAGTTCTATCATTTTGTCAATGAACGGGGGGGACGAGTTTATTTTCAGAAAATAGATCAACCGGAAACAGAATTCAAGTCCCCTATATCAGTTTTTGAAAAAGCATTGGAGCATGAACAGTATGTGTCCAGTTTAATTAATAAACTCATGGACATTGCCATTAAGGAAAATGATCATGCCTCCAAAAGTTTTCTTACCTGGTATGTTGATGAACAGGTGGAGGAGGAAGATAGTATGGATACTATTGTAAACAAATTAAAAATAATTAAGGGACAAGGGAATGGTTTGCTTATGCTGGATAAGGAACTGGCAGCCCGAACCTTTACTCCCCCAACCACAGATTAACAGAAAGGAGATAATAATGACAAAACTCAGAGAAATATATTTTTGTGAAATATGCGGAAATGTAGTGGAAATTTTAAATGAAGGGGCTCCTGCCCTGGTATGCTGCGGGCAGGATATGACAAAGCTGCAGGCACAAACGCAGGATGCAATCAAGGAAAAACATGTCCCTTTTGTGGAAGAAAAAGATGGGGGCGTTTTAGTTAAAGTAGGTCAGAATACAGCCCATCCTATGGAAGAAAAACATTATATTAAGTTTATTGAAGTTCATACCAAGGATAAAGTATGCAAAGCGGAACTCAAGGTTGGGGAGGCACCGGAAGCCTGGTTTCCTGTCAAAAAGCAAGATATCACAAAAGCACGAGAGTGGTGTAATGTGCATGGATTGTGGGAAAGCTGATGGATCAAGAAAAAAGCATGTTCTGAGTACTTCGACAGGCTCAGTACAAGCTTAAGCTAAGGGACAAAAGAAAAAAAAATTCAATAAGGTTAAAACGCACAGAATGTGAGAGCTGATGAATAGTAACATGCAGAAATCAGAGGTCAGAAATCAGTAGTCAGTGAATAATACTATTATAAATGATGAGAAAAAATTGAGTATAAATGAGTCTATAATAAAAGACCAAAGAATTAAAATTAGATAATAATAAAATAAACAAGAAAAATAA
>CAZKMO010000127.1:0-9691 GCA_964554015.1 uncultured bacterium | reverse complement strand
AATAGCTCAACTGCTTTTTTCATATCAGCTTTAGGGAAAATGAAAATCAGAATATCGGGATTATCATTTTTCTGGAAAGTAAAAGAAATATTCTTTATATGACTAATAATTTGTTCTACCATGTCTTTTTTCCGGGCGATCCCCAGTCCCACCAGAGTAATGAGTGCTTTATTGTCGACGATTTTAACAGCTATAGATTTTATATTAAATTCTGCAGTCATATTCCGACTGCTGATCAAAGTCCCCCTCTCCTCCGGTTGGGTGGAATTCTTTATGCGGATGGGAATTCCTTTTTCAGCGGCAGGAGCTGTCGTACTAGGATGGAGCACTTTGGCCCCCGCCCGGGACAACTCATAAGCCTCTTTAAAGGTTAAATTATCGACTGTTCTCGCTTTACTGCAAATACAGGGATCAGCAGTCATAATCCCGGAAACATTCTTCCATATCTGTATTTCATCTGCTCCCAATGCCGCTCCCACCAGAGAAGCTGTGAGATCTGAACCTTCAAATCCTAAAGTTGTTGTTTCTCCCCCCAGGGTGGAACCGATAAATCCCTGGATCACCGGTATTTCTTCTTTACCAAGAATTTTAGGGATCAATGCCTTAATCTTATCATAGGTTTCCCGGATTAAAGGTTTTGCTCCGGTGAATGCCCTGTCCGTAATAATACAATCTCTGGCATCCATTAAGACTGCGGGTACCTGCCGGGTTTGCAGGGCACTGGTCATAATGGCAGTGGACAGCAGTTCCCCATAACTCAATATGCTGTCCTGCAGGTGTGGTTCCAGTTTCTTTTTCTTGTGGATCTCTTCTCCTAAATCTCTTATCTTTTCGAAATAAGATTCCAGCACATACGTCAACTTTTTGTCTTCCTTAGGAAAAATTAGTTCAGCTGATAAGTTATAGTGGAATGATCGGATATGGTCAATTAGGGTTTCCACTTCTTTTCTTTTCTGAACAGCATAACTTTCCGATATGGTTAGAAGTTTTCTGGTAGTCTTCTCCAAAGCTGAAAAAACTACAACTCTTTGGGGATCAGATGTATTTTTGATTATATGTATCACCCTGGTACAGAGTAAAGGATCCTGGATGGAGGTACCGCCGAATTTCATTACAATCATCTTAACCGCACACCTTTTTAACTAAAGTACAGTAAAGATCAACCGCCCTTTTCAATTCTTGTTTGGGAATAGATTCCTCAGTAGTATGGGCTTTTGTTATGGATCCGGGACCTATTAAATAAGGCTTGCCCCAATGGTGAAGAAGGGGAACATCTGTGGCAAAGGATACCACAGTAGTGTCAAAACCCTTAACTGGATCCATTTTTAGGGGATTTGCTTCAAATTTATAGATAATCTCACCCTTGCCTCCCGTATTTTTTTGTAATAATTTCTTAACCACTGACACATCGGTCACCAAACGGAACATCATCTCGGCTCTAGCCGAATCCGGAATAACATTAGCTCCGCTCCCTCCTTCAATAATTCCCAGATTCCAGGTGGTTTCTCCCAGGGCAGGATCAGCCGGAAACTGTATCTTTCTCCATTCCTGAATGATATCCAGCAATTTTACAATGGCTGATTCTCCCTGTTCAGGATAGGCAGAATGCCCCGCTTTCCCCCTTGTTTTCAATTCCACTCTTGCTGCTCCCTTGGTGCCAAGGGCCAAACGATTATCCGTAGGTTCACCGCAGATTAAAAAGCGGCATTTATTGACCAGTTGATTAGCTGCTTTGGCCCCGTCACTTCCTCCCTCTTCGCCAACCACAATCAATAAACCGATATTTTGAAAACCAGATTGTTTTAATCTCTCTACTGCTTTGATCTGGGCTGCCAGTATTCCTTTGGCATCACATGCTCCTCTCCCATAAATCGTGTGATTGTCTTCTTTCACCGGTAGAAAAGGTTTTACGGTATCGATGTGAGTGGATAAAACCACTTCCGGTTCTCCCAACTTGGCAAAAATATTACATCGGTTTCCCCTAACCGTCTGCATATCTACCTGAATATCAATAGATTCCAGATATTCTTTTAAAAAGCTCACTGCTTTATCTTCTTCTCCTGAAGGAGAGGGGATCTGCATCAGGGCTTTGGTTAATTCAAATAGTTCCATTTATTTTAATTTTACCATTCTAATTACTTTAATTCTATTACCACTGTTTAATCTGCAAAAATACAGTCCGCTTCCTACCGGTTCCCCGCTATCATCCAAACCATTCCATTGAACAGCATACTTTCCCCGATTCTGAAACCTATCCACCAGGCAGCGTACAATTCTTCCCTGGGTATTATAAATCACCAGACGGACCCGACCATTCTTTTCAATTTGATAGTTGATGGTTGTTTCCGGATTAAAAGGATTGGGATAATTGGACTGCAGTTTAAAATCAAGCTCGGTTCTAATATCGTTATCAATCCCCGTCTGTATAATAACATCATTTTTACTGTATTCTATATTATTTATACACCAGTATTCATAGTGTATTTTAGTATCCTGTTGCTGCTGGGAGACATAGTTAAAATGCAGAGTCAGAAACTCCTGCTTTCCCTTTACCGGCTCTATCCCAAATAAAGCTATTTTTATTTTACCGGGAACAAGATCATTATAAAATAAATGAAAATTCTCAAAAGCAGGACTCTTGGTAATTTCAACTAATTCCAGTACAGATTGATCATAGTTCAACCATATATTTGCAGAAGTTAGGAAAACATCTTTCTCCAGCGCCAAGGGGAAATGGAAGGAATAATCATTCTCCTTAATATTCATAGTTGTGGGAGGATACATTTTCATAAGTTTACTGGTCATACCATTTGGTTTCCAATCTCCATTAATATCACCAAGAATACAAGCGGTGAAATCAGCATTCTGAATATCTTCTGATACATAGTGACAGGTATGTGATTCAGGAGAAAAACGCCATACACCGGCCAGCGAGGAAACCGAATCCGTAATACCTACTGATTGCTGGGCTATAAACACTGCATCCAGCATATCAACTATTCCATTAGTATCAACATCAGCTGCTTCCCATGAATAACCTGACAAAGTATCTAAACCAACCGCATGTCTGGCTGCCAGAACAGCATCGTAGGCAGAAATGGTGAAATTGCCAACATCTTCATTTCTCTCCTTACTGGGAATAACAACTATGCTGTCGGATCTTGAAACTTGGGTAAAAGTATAATTTCCCTCACTATCGCTAAATTTCTGGTTATTCACTGTTCCCAGCATCTGAAGTTTGGTATCTAAAATTCCTATACTATCCTGATAATAGACCACTTCACCTGAATAAGAATAATCATTAACTCCGGTATCAATAATCAGGTTATCTTCATCATAATTCTTATTATTAATTCTGAAATATTTCCAGTTAAGAGTGGTTTCTTCGATTTGTTTGGTAATCACCCGGAAATGAAGAGTGATAAAAGTATCTTCAAACTTCATATATTTCGTACCAAACAGGGCTATTTTAAACATTCCCGAAATTGTATCGTTATACATCAAATGAAAGTTGGTTAATGCTTCCGCCTTTTCGATAGAAATCAACTCAAGTGCTGAGGCATTAAATTCACCCCAGATGTCTGCTGAACCCAGAGAATCTTCCTGATCCAAACTCAGGGGAATACTGAACTCATATGAACCGTTCACTAATAATTCACTTGTGGATTTATTATGATCCTTACTTTTCACCAGTTTATATGATGGGGCACTCTGATTGAAAAGCCAATCTCCATTAACATCACCCATTATATAGGCAGTAAAATCTTTCCCCATACTTTCAATTACATTACTGTAGGTATAAGACGAAGGTGAAAACTCCCATTCCCCAACCTGGCTGATATCTGAATCGGACCAGCCAACCGCTGCTTTGGCGATATATTCAGCATCCGAAATCTCAATTTTACCATTTTTATCAACATCTGCCGCTTGGATTTTTAAACCATACAAATGCTCAATATTAACCGCATGACGTGCAGTCAAAAAAGCATCGTAGGCAGAAATTACCAAATCACCAATATTTTCTCCTTTGCCCTTAGAAGGGGTAACCAATATGTTATCACCTGCTTTTATACCCACAAACTGATAATTACCATTATTGTTGGTTAAGGACTGATCATCTTTTATTATTCCATCTAAGGTCAATGTAACCTCTGGAACAACATTATTTTTCTGAAAATACTTAATTTTTCCATAAAAAGAAAAAGTCCTTAAATCAATGGCTATATCCGGCTTATCAAACTCTGTATCATCAATTCTATAAAGTATCCAATGCATATGAGTAGTATCATCTATAACCTCCGGTACTACATCAAAAATAATCTCTAAGAATTCTTCATAACTCCATATGGGAACTGAATTGAATAAGGCTATCTTCACTAACCCGGGAGTAGCATCATTATATACAAATTCAAACCCATCGGTCATAGAGGTTGTTTTTATTTCACGAAATTTAAATAAAGAAGTATCAAATTCTAACCATAAATCAGCCGACTGCATGGTTACATTTCCAGGAGCGGTTAAATTTATACTAATAGTGCTGTCATGAAGTACAATCTGGTCGTAGGCGGGATCATTTACTTCTTCCTTTTCTTGTGATCCGGACTGTGTCCAACTACCGTCTACATCTCCTATAACAAAGGCGGTAAAATCCTGTCCATCCAGATTTGATTGAACCAATCTTTCAATATGAATTTTTAAAGGATCAAACCTCCAGCCCCCGGCGTGAGAATCATTACTGTTTGAAAATCCTACTGCTTTTTGAGCAATCAAAAGAGGATCCACGGCATCTATAATAGTATTTTGATTTATATCTGCTGCTTTTGCTGCTATTCCGGTCAAAGGTTTAATGTCTTCAGCTGCTTGAGCAACTAAACTGGCGTCATAAGCGGATATGGTATATTCTCCAATGTCAGTATCCGGAGTTTTAGAAGGGACTACATCTACATTATTATATCCTGTGGTAACCGGAAATTTATATAAACCAATTTGATTGGAATATGTGGTGGTTGAACTGGTACCACTCATCTGTAAAGTTACGGAAGGAACTTTTTTGTTCTGCTTATAATAATTAACCTGCCCGCTTATTAAATGACTGTGATAATATGTTCTTTTTTCTTCAGTAAGGGTAAGCATGGTGTCTGCTGGAACCAGCATTTCTTTTTGCACAATCCCACTGGGCCAGTATATAATCAGGCTGTCAACCACACTATTTCCCGCCAATCCAAATTCTACCGGCAGACTATCCATTTTATAGCTATCTCCACCCAATACCTGTCGCATTTGCAGCTCTCCATTGGTATAAGCTACTACTCGGGCACCTATTGCATCTCTATTAGTTTGTACTCCAATCAATTTTACATGTAACCAATGATTAGATCCACCATCATTCTCAAATAGAGTGGCAAAATAATCTGGGGGATAACTATCACATCTGGCAAGATATATATCAAGATACCCATCCCGATTGTAATCCGCAATAGGCGCAGTATAATTAAAATTGGTATATTGCGCAATATTTGAACTCCCGGCAACATTTGTAAAGGTTCCATTACCATTATTCTGGTATAAACGAAAATCTGTTCCCTTGATTGAAACTGCTAAAATATCTATATATCCATCATTATTAAAATCAGCTGCTGATAATCCTCCTCCATAGGGTGGTCTTGCCAATGTTTCCCTAAGTCCGGATCCGAGGGTTACCTCGCTAAAGGTTCCATCCTTATTATTCTTATATAGAATGGATTTATTCTTATCTCTCCGGGTATAAAGATCAAACCATCCATCATTATTATAATCCAAAAATATAGCCCCATAAAATTTATTATTTTGAATTAAGCCCCGTTCCGTAGTTTCATCCTTAAAAGTACCATCTCCTTTATTTATAAACAGATGACACACCGATCCGTTATTTGCGCTGAAAAAATCCATATCCCTATCATTATCAATATCAGCAAAGGCAAATCCCCAAAAATCCGTAGTACTCCGGTGATGATCCAGCCCCGCTTGTTTGGTTTGTACTACAAATTTTGCATTCCCAATATTTTTATAAACCAGTAAGCTGTATTCTGAATAGGTCTCATCTCCAAAACTAAAAAAATCTAAAAGTCCGTCATTATCATAATCAACAAAGGTAATATTTCTCCCCCGATTTCTATAATCCCAATCAGATAAACCGGCAATCCCTGTATAATCGGTAAAAACACCCGGTTCAGTTTGCCTGTAGAGAAGAGTATACTTACTAACTCCATAGCCGATGGCCAGATCCCGATATCCATCATTATCATAATCTGCGGCAGCAAATCCCTGAGCACTGGTAAGAGTTCCCCCAACACGCGCTTGACTAGTTACATTTGTGAACGTTCCGTTTCCCATATTCTTGAGTAAGGTATGGGGAACCTTTTTGTCTTTCCATCCTCCCTCAGATATATTACTAACAACAAATATATCGGGCAGATTATCTCCGTTATAGTCAAAAAAACCGGATCCGTGCGGATTACACCCTACATAGGAATTAGTTTTGGCTCCCACATTTGTAAAATGAATCTTTTCAGATTGAGAATAAGCAGGGTGCAGATGTATTATACATACATCCATTACACAAAAAATTGCTAAAATTATTTTTTTCATTCTCTTACTCATAATTTAATTTTTTAATCCTCTCCGGTTGAAATAGGAATGCTTGTCATAGTATAGTGAGGATCAGGATGTATTGTAGTGGTCCAAATCATTATTTTCCGCATAATCTTGCCGATCAGGGGAAGGGTCTTCAGGTTATGTATTCTCTTGGCAACAGACTTGTTATAATTGAAGGGTGGTTGGCTATAATCATAGGCATGCAATTTCTGGTAACGGTCACAAAAACCCCAACGTTCCCTTAATTTGTGAGGATTTTGGGTTTTAAACTCAGTAATTATATTCTTTTTCTTCTCTAACTGGGAATCTGTCATCTCTAAATAATAAACCTGATCGTTTCGTACAGGCTCAGGAGGATAATCATAGGTTACCAGAGGAATAAATCGGGCCAAGCCCGATAATATTTTCTCCGGAGTAGTCTTAAATGACATAAAGAAATTATATATGGGCGACTCATATACAGTACAGCCCGTTTCTAAATTTTTCAATACCCTACTGACCATGTAATTGGTTACATCATGCTGATAATGACCCCCCTCATAAAGCGGAATAAATATAGTTTCCGGATTAACTCTTTTAATATATTTATTAATATCATCAATTCCTTTATTAATTTCTTCCCTGGAAAGAAAACTTTTATTATTAATATAGGGCAGAAAATCTAAGGTAACGGAAGTTTCACTAAATGTAGACCAGGCCTTCACCGCCTCTTGCCTGCGAGTAACTCTATCCTCTTCATAACCGTCAGTAATATAGAGGATGTAGACATGTCCGCCCTTTTCCACAGTCTGTACTGCATATCCACCCGCTATGGCCACACAATCATCTTGATGAGGCGCTATTATTAAAATATCTTCACCTTTAGCCTGAATATACATTCTATCCTGCTTTTGTATTTTCTGATATAACCAGAGCATTAATCCGCAACATATTAAAAACAAAAAACAAGCTATCCAAATTACCAGTCTTATCCAGAAAGGGATCTGTATGAAATACACCCCTAGGAGGAAAATCAATAGAATCAGACTAAAACCCATTATTCTTTTTTTAAAATCTTTACTCGGCATAAACACTCAACTTTTTTGAATTACCTGACATATCTTATCAATAGTGGAAAAATTATCTTCAGTTATATCTTCGATCTGTATTTCAATATTCAAGGTTTCATCTATATATGAAAGAAATTCAATAATACCATAAGAATCAAGAACATTCTTCTCAAATAAATTCTCCTTATCCGCTGGAACATAATCACTGTATTCCTTAAAAAAATCTCTTAGTTTCTCTTTGATAAACTTTTTTTCCATTGATTCCTCATATATTAAACAACACCAATTCAGAATATAGATTATCAATATCATATTTACTGAGTACTGAAGATTTAAAAAGAGCTTTATTCTTTAACCGCAGTTTTTTGGAAAAAATAATTTTTTTCCCTTCCATAAAACGCTCATCAACTACCATAGCCAAAACTCTGTATTGAGTACATACCCAAAAACGAAACAAACTGATATATTCTCTGAAAAATTCCGGATTGCTCACATAGTGAATACGGGCCATTAAAAATGGCGTCCTTTTTCTCACCATTCTGGTCAGTACCAGGTAGCATTCTCCCTGGGAGGACTGCAGGATTACATGATGGCAGTAATCAAATTGATGATCATAAAAAATCCGGCGATTAAATTTATCTAATTTTTCTTCCACTGATTTTTTATCAGTTATAAAGGATATGTTACTCTTTTTCTTCAGAGAACCAAAAAAGGGAAATACAAAGCGATAATGAGATTCCAGGGGTTGAAATCCTACTCTTTTTAACAAATTATGTACCTCCTGGGAAGGAGTTAAATCAGTTAAAATAAATGACTTTAACTTTAATACCGGCTGCAGCATAAAAATACTTTTGCTGCGGTGTTCCTCTTTAACAATCCAGGAGGTCAAATTACAAAAACTATAATTTTTTCCCTTAATATTCCGCTCCTTAAATAAAAGTCCTAAAAATCCCACTGCCTTTTCCTGATCCAGCATAATATAACCGCAATAACCCTGTTTAGTATCCCAATTCTGGTAAAAAAGTTTTTTCCAATCTTGCCGATGTAAATATCGGGAATTAAATTCCTCTAAAAGAGGATAAACCAGTTCAAAATCTTCTCTTACTGCTTTTCTGATGGTAGTCATAATTCAACTCACACTGGAAATATTTTTTACTTTATTCGACCCAGTAACCATAATTTCACTCGGTCTGGGATGAGAAAGAAACCAAAGCGGACTGGCAGTATAAGCATAAGCGCCGGAGTTTAAGAATCCAAGGTAATCCCCAATGGTTACCCGAGGTATTTCTACCTTATCCCCCATAATATCTATAGTGGTGCACAAAGGACCCACCAAAGTAACAATTTCGGTTTTTTTATCAGAGAAATTGGATATATTGATAATCTTAAAGTTCTTTCTAATCACCTGTCCAAAATTACCACTGGCAGCCAAATGATGATTCATTCCACCATTAAGTACACCATAAACTTTATCTCTGGAATTTTTTTTATCCACTACCTGAGTAATATAATACCCTGCTTCTGCCATTATATACCTACCCAGTTCAATAATACCTTTGAGTTCTGGTAAATGCATTTCTTTTTTAAAATCAGAAAAAAGGGCACGCAAGGAACGGCAGACCTCTTCCCCGGGCAGCGGATCCTGTTTCTCATGATAAGGTATTCCGAACCCTCCTCCAAAATTTATCTGTCGAGGAACAAGGCCGTATTGTTCCGTGAATTTTTTCACCATTTCCAGGGTATTATTATAATTTCTCAGTAGCGCCTCACTTATAAGACATTGGGTCCCGGAATAGACATGGTATCCCCTAAAATGACAATTGGGGCATTTCTCCAGCAGGTTAAAAAATTCTCCGCATTTTTCTTCATCAATTCCAAATTGAGAGGATCTGCCTCCCATTTTAATGGCAAACTCTTTGAATACCTGGGAAGGATTTATTCTGAGAGAAACCTGTGCCCGCACCTTCAGCTTTGCAGCCAGACTCTGGATCCGCTTTAACTCCTGCAGC
>CAZKMO010000126.1:0-9776 GCA_964554015.1 uncultured bacterium | reverse complement strand
GAGCATCTTTTCTTGGACTCATTTGATGAATAGAATTAGCAATCACTTCTTTACCGGTTCCTGTTTCTCCTTGAATGAGTACCGTTGAATCAAGAGGGCCGACCATTTCAATCAACTCTCTTACTTTTTGAGTTTTCTGACTTTTCCCAATTATTTTATTGGTAGCAGTATCTTTGTTTAACCGTTCCTTTAGATATTTATTTTCATCTTTGAGATGTTGATGTTCAAATACACGGTCTATTACTATATAAAGTTCCTCTAACTCTATGGGCTTGGTAATATAATCAAAAGCTCCTTTTTTCATAGCATCAACTGCACTGGATACAGTACCATATGCGGTTATTATTACTACTTCTGTTGCAGCAGATATTTTTTTTATTTCCGTAAGTAATTCTAAACCATCCATACCTTCCATTTTCAAATCACTTACCACCAGATGGTAAGAATTTTCCCTTATCTTTTTTAATGCCTCAATTCCATTTTCACACTTGGTTACCTCCGCACCTCTTTTTTCCAATACATCGGTAATAAATTTTCTTAAAATCGGATCATCCTCAACCACAACTATTTTACGATCAACCATGTATATACCTCATATTTTTTTTGGTAATATCAAAGTAACGGTCGTTCCAATTCCCTCTCCACTCTCAACAATAATATCACCACTATGAAATTGAATAAAATTTTTTGCCAAAGATAATCCTAGTCCCATCCCTTTATCCCTGGTCGTAAAAAAAGGATTAAAGATTTTTTGCTTCACATCTTTAGTCATTCCACAACCTGAATCAGAAATTATTACTGCGATTGTTTCTTCATCATTCTCTTGAGCATAGTTGGTAATCAAATTTACCTGTAAACTTCCTCCTATATTCATAGCTTTAACTGCATTATCAAGAATCATTATTAATGCCTGCTCAATCAATATAGGATCAATATTTATCATAAAAGAATCCAATTTTTCTGAAAAAGAAAGCTCCAGTAATATTTTCTTTTCTTCCAGGTTGTTTTCAGAACAAAAATAATCAATTACATTTTTAATAAGCTCTATAATATTAGTTCTAATAATATTAGGCTTAACGGGTCTGGCCATAATTATAAAATTTGTCACAATATTTTCAAGTTTCTTTATCAAGATATATATCTCATCTATCTTCTCCCGGCGTTGATCTGACTTATCAAATGATTCACTTAATAGATCTATACATCCTTTAATGCCTGCCAAAGGATTCCTTATTTCATGAGCAACTAATCCAGCCATTTCATGTAAAGCACTCTGCGTTTTTATCTTCTGCATCTGTACTTCCAGTCTTTTTATCGTAGTCAGATCATTACATACTTCAACTACACCAATCATTTCACCTTCACTATCATACACTATAGAGGTACTATACCGAACCGGAACATTTTTTCCAAATTTTGTAGTAAGCTCTTTTTCTTCCATAATTAAGGGGATACTATGGGATAGAGTATACATGGGAGAAAATCTATCACTAGTTTTTGTCCCAAATATTTCCTTATACGGTTTTCCCATCACCTCTTCATCAGTATATCCAGTCATTTTTTTTATACTGTCATTTATTAAAACTACTCTCCCCTTCATATCCACCACAATAACTCCATCCCGCATACTATTCAGTATGGAATCAATAAAACAACGTACTCTATTTACCTCAAAAAAATTTTTTTCTAAATATTTATTTTTTTCAGCTATTTTTAAGTTTAACTCTTCTATACTGCCTTTTAAATCTTTATAGGATTCATCCAAATTTGATACAACATTATTAAAGGAATTAAAAGCCTCAGCTAATGGTAATACTTCATTCTTAATATTTTTCTTTTTCTCCTTCATATAACTTTTTAGATATGCAAAAATGACACCAATATCAGGAAAATAAAAACTTTAAATCTTTACCTCAAGATTCTTATCCTAATATTCTATTTCTTCTATACTTAGAGAAAATAAGGTAAGTTTATATTTTATTAGTGTTGTGATAAAATATAATTAAGTAGGTAAAAATGTATCATTGTGGAGGTATTTTTTTCCTACTGACTGGGTAAAAAATACAATTTAAAAAAGCATATGCTGAATTATTTTTCTAAATTCATCTAAGGAAAAGGGTTTTTTGATAACTGAGGATAGTAAAGGTTTTTGACATTGAAGAGAAAGCCAATCATAATTTTCCTGATTCCCTGAATATCCTTGCATATATATAATTTTCTGTTTAGGATTCACCTTACGTACTTTTTCAGAAAGTTCTTTACCATTGAAATCTGGTAAAGATAAATCTATTATTAATAAGGCGGGTTTTATATCTTTATATAAGTTTAATGCTTTTAATCCTTCTGTAGTTCCCTGAGCTTCTATCCCCATATCTCTGCAAATCTGAACAAAAATATCTACCATTTCCTGGGATGCTTCTACAATAATCACTCGCCGGTTACTTTCTTTCATTTTTGACTTTAGGGGAAAACTAATGGTTACCTTAGTTCCTTTACCTTCCGTGCTGGAAATATCTATATTGCCTCCGTATTGGCGAATAAAATAGCTGGCACTACTTAAGCCCAAACCAGTTCCTACTGGCCGGTCATCATTACTATTTATATTTACAGTTTTAGTGGTAAAAAACGGATCAAAAACTGAGTTAATAATATTATCCGGAATTCCTATTCCTGTATCCTCAATATCAATACAAATATGTCTTTTTTTCTGATATGTCTTTATGGTTAAAACCTTTTTCTCACTATTATACATGGCATCAATAGCATTTTGAATAATATTCATTAAACTTTGACTGAAATGAGTATAAACTCCTGAAATATGGGAAATACTCTCATCCAGCCTGATTATCTTTTTAATTTTGTTTTTAAAAAATAAATTTGCACTTAAAAAATTTAATCCAATACGAATCAATTCATTTAAATTGATATCCTCCGGTTGATTACTATGTTCTTTTCTACTCTTTACCATTAAATCATTTATTATTTTATCAATTATCTCAACCTCTTCAAGAATCATATTTATTTCATCCGAATCAGGATACTTTTTATGCAAAAGCTGAGCATATCCCTTTATACCGGCGGTCGGTGTTTTAAGATTATGCGCCAAACCAGAACTCAATAAACCTATTTGCTGTAATTTCTGGGACTCAATTAACTGGGATTGGCTACGAGCAAGATCATCCAATGCTTTTTTTAATTCAAGATTAGAATGTTCAATATCTTTATGCAAATGTTCGGTTTCCAGTTCTGCTTTTTTTCTGGCAGTAATATCATGTAATGATACTACTCCCCATTTTTTCCCCTGAGCAAGGAAAGGTATGGCATTCAGTTGATAATATTTAATTATTTCATTTTTATCATGCTGAGTTTTAATTGACACTTCTACATCACGAATACTCGTATTATTTTTTAAACATCGCAAGATACTTTCATTAATAGGACATTCACTGCATTTCTCTCCAAATCCACAACCTCTCTTGGAATAACCGTCATATTTGCAATCAATTACTTTACCAATTTTTTTCCCAATAATATCTTTTTCTTCTTTTTTAAATGAGTGTACACCCTCAAGATTGATTTTTTTGATTCTTTTTCCTTCATCAATAACACAAAGCATATTAGGCACAGCATCAAAAACCTTTTGCAATTCTTCTGCCCGTTGAATCAGATCTCTTTCTGCTTCTTTTCTACGGGTAATATCCCTTATATGTGCAAATATGGTTTGGGAAAATCCATACTGATCTTCCAAAAGGCTTAACCCGATTTCCACCGGTTTCTTTTTTAATTTTTTAGATAGTAAAATACATTCAAAGGGATACTTGTCTTTGTCTTTACTCTCTAATAATCTTTTTATCTTACGTTTTATTAAATCAATACTATCTTTATTAAAAAGATCATCTAAGGTCAAGGAAACTAAATTATCAAAAGCGTACTCACTTATGGTTATAAAACGAGGATTAGCATCGAGTATTTGATGCTTTAGATTAAATACAAGAATCCCATCAGTTGTATAGTCAAAAAAAGCCTTATATCGCTGAGCAAAAACAAGCACTGGATCTTTTGTTTTACTTACATCTGTATTATGTTTTTTCCCCTGAATAACTAATTCTCCTTAATAAAATCAAAATAAAAACCATATAAAAAAGTACACAAAAAAATTCTTATTTAAACAAAAAACAATCTAATCATTTTTCCTGAGTTACCTTCTAAGTTATAAATTGCACTTCTGCTTGTATACGGATACAATAATTACCGCTGAGTGGTTTAATCCCCTTCTTTGATCCCTTATTTTCATTCCTATTGCTATTTATTATTTAAATTTTTAAAATGTTTTTTTAACCTTATTGATTCAATACCTGTGTTAATTTTTCAATTTTAACGGGTTTAGTTAAAAAGGTATATCTATCAGATTTACTAGGACAAGGATAAGCAGATAGGATAATCACCCGTAATTCAGGATAACTTGCTAAAAGTTGATCGGTTAACCAAAAACCATCTAATCCAGGCATACGGGCATCAACTATTACTCCACCTACCCTATCATCATTTTCTTGATTATCTTTGAGAAATTGCAAAGCTTCCATACCATTTTTTGCTTCATACACCTGGTATCCCAACATTTCTAGATTTACGGCCAGGGATCGTCTAAAATTTTTATCATCATCTACTAATAAAACACCTTGCATCATTGAACCTATTTTGTAAAGTTTTCAACTATATTTAAAATCTCTTGTACTTTAAATGGTTTCTTTAAAAATGGAAAATCCAGAGTATTATCCGGAACATCAAAAGCTGATATCATAATAATTGGTATTTTAGGATGTTTTATTCTTATTTTGTTTGCAAAATTTCTCCCATCCATTTCAGGCATTTTAATATCCGTAATAATGACATCCGGAAGCCTATTTTGTTTCTCATATTTATTAAGGATTGATAAAGCTTGCAATGGACTTTCTGCTCCGGTAACTTTATATCCTTCCAGTTCCATATGTATTAATAAAGAACGACGAAAATTCAAATCATCATCGACAAGAAGAATGTGATTCATAAATAACCTCTGATAATTATGTAATTTAGATATTTATCAAGTTTCATGCCAAAAATACAATTCTTCTCATCCTGAAACAAATTTTTATAAATAATTATTTCTCAGTTATTTATGATAGTCTGAAGAATACTCTAATAATATAGTCTATCTTAATTCAATCTAATATGTTCAATTTCTGTTATTTATATCAGGTATTCTGAACACTTTTTTTATTTGCCTGATATTTTTTTAAGCGAGAAATCAGGGTAGTACGGGAAATATTTAATATTTCCGCTGCCTTCTTTTTATTACCCCTGGTATTCTTAAGGACAGAAAGTATATACCGTTTCTCAATCTCTTCCAAAGTAGGATTACCTTGTATAAATAAGTCAGGATCAACCGAATATTCTTGGAATTTGGGGGGTAAATCCTCAACTGTTATACAATTTTTCTTTTCAACTATTAAGGCCTGTTCGATTATATTCTCAAGCTCTCGTACATTTCCTGGCCAATCATAGTTTTGAAAAATTGCACTAACCTGAGGATGTAATTTGGGAACTGGTTTATTCATCTTTTTACTGTAAAGTGTAATAAAATGCTGAACCAGAGGGATTATATCATCTTTTCTCTTGCTTAAGGGAGGAATTGATAATACTGCTACAGAAAGTCTATAAAATAAATCTTCTCTAAATTTTTTCTTTTTAATATAGCTATTTAAATCTTTATTGGTGGCGGCAATAATACGAACATCACTGCTGCGTTCTTTTACTTCTCCCACCCTTCTGAAACGGCCATTATCCAAAAATCGTAAAAGTCGTACCTGAAGAGCAAAGGGGGCTTCACCTATTTCATCTAAAAAAAGGGTCCCCTTATCAGCTTCTTCAATAAGTCCTCGTTTATTCAGAGTGGCTCCGGTAAAGGCCCCTTTACAATGCCCAAAAAGTTCGCTGTCCAGCAGTGTATCCGGAAATCCGCCACAATTAATGGGTACAAAGGGATTATTTTTTCTACTGCTTAATTGATGCACTGCCAAGGCAACCAGCTCTTTACCAACCCCACTGGGACCCTGTATTAACACTGGTACAGACCAATCAGCGATTTGAATAGTTTTATGTAACACTTCCCTCATCTGGATACTGGTTGCTATAATATCTTGAAAGGAATAATGATCTGCCAGAACTGCTTTGAGGTGTTTTATTGTTTTCTTTAATTCTAATTGGTCCAATACTTTAGTTAGAACTATATCAAGTTGTTCCATGGTGAATGGTTTAACAATAAAATCAAAAGCTCCCTTCTTCATCGCCTCAACTGCTTTTGGAATGGTCCCATGTGCGCTCATAAGCAAAACTTCAGTTATAGGATTTACTTCTTTAATGTTACGAAGTAATTCAATGCCATCAATATCATCCATAACCAGATCTGTTATTACTATATCGAATACTTCATTGTTAATATATTCTAATGCTTCTTTACCATTAGCAGCTTCCATAACTTCATATCCATCATCCTGGAGAGCTATGGATAAGGTTCTCCGCATACTTTTCTCATCATCAACCACTAATATATTAACCATGGCCAACTCCTTTGACAGGTATGGTTACTGTCACTGTTGTTCCTAAATTTTCCTTGCTATTGATTTTAATAGTACCATGATGTGCTTCTACAATTTTTTTCACCACATACATTCCTAATCCCATTCCTTTGGACTTGGTAGAAAAATATGGTTCGAATATTGAATCAATATTTTTTTTGGATATTCCTGTTCCATAATCTTTAACTTCCAATATCAAATGTTTTTTATTTGTTTTTGTTGGGCTCTTTAAGATAACCTCTATTTGCCCACCTTCCTCACTTGCTTGTAATGCATTTTTTACTAAATTAAAAACCACCTGTTGCATTGCATCCGAATCCAGCCTGGATAGAGGAATATTTTTAGAGAAACGAGTCTTTATATTTTTACCCATTACTAATTCAAAATCCTTATTAATTATCAAAAGACCTCGCTTCACAATATCTTGCAGATCATTCTTGGTAAAATCATAACTGCGTTGTTTAGATAATTCTCTTAACTGCTCAACCGATTTTGTTAATCTTTCTGCTTCCCATCCAATGATATCTATCAATTCTTTCATAGTGGGATCAACTTTTAACTTCTTTTTGAGTACTTGAATCGAATTTGATATTGATCCCAAAGGATTACCAATTTCATGTACTACACTGCTCGCCATTTCACCAAATCCGATTAATTTTTCTGATTCCACAAGCTTATCCTGAGTTACTTTTAATTCCATCAAAGTTTGATTGGTTTTTTCATATAATCTAGCATTTCTCACTGCTAATCCGATCTGATTGCCTACATTGGAAAAAAAATAATATCCAAAATCCTGAGAAGATAAAAATCTCTTACTAAAGAAAATTAAAGATCCAATAATATTTTCGCCCACTTTTAAAGGAACAAGAAGACAATACAATGAAGACTCAGCTGGTATCTTTTTGAATTTATACTGATTTCCTATTAAAATCTCTTTAGTTAAAAAACACTGAATAGTACCTTCACTCAATCTTTTCCAATACTCCGATGATTTATCCTCTTGATAAGATAGTAGAGCTTCGGATAATTTCTTAGTAATATTTCGGAAAACATTAACTACTGTAGAATCTCCTATTTCATTATAAATAAAAGCACACCCTTTGGAAAAATCCATAATCCTTAAGATCTCATCAAGAGCTTTATTGACTATAACTTTCAAATCAAGTGTACCACTTACAATATTTGCTATTGTGGTCAAAGCTTCCAATTCTAAATTTCTTGCTTTTAGAGTAAATTCCATTTCTTTTCTTTGGGTAATATCAGTAAAAATCATAAATAATGATTCTGGTTTATCAGTGTTTTCATTAAAAATTGGAGTTACATCTAATAGCAACCATTTTTTTTCGCCTTGGGAAGTTATTAATCCAATAGTTCTATTTAAGACCGGTTTACCGGTTATAAAAGCAATATCAACTGGATTTTCCCTATCCCTTAAATCAACTCCATATTCATTCAGTAATTTCCAACTCTTACTCAGTAAACTTGTTCCCAGCATATCAGAGGATTTTACTCCAAAAATTATTTCCGCAGAATTATTACAGGAAACAATTCTTTTTTTACTATTAAAATATATTACTCCAGCATGCATTGCCTCAAAAAGTCCCCGGTACCTAACTTCAGAAACTTTTAAACTTTCCTCTGCTCTTCTTCGTTCCAGAACATTTATAAAAATATCAGAAACTGTATTAATCAAGGATAGTAAATCGTGTTTATTCTTTATCTGTTCATCCTTACTACCAAAAAATCCTAATACACTATACAAAGCATTATTTAAAATCATTGGTACTAATATAAAAGGACGAAAATTCTTTTTTACTGTTTCGGTAATAACTCTACTACTTTTATTGGGATAATCTTCTATTTTATTTATAAACAGAGTTTCATGATTTTTTAATGATTTTAAAAAATCATTTCCTCTTTCAGTAATCAAATTTACAAATGAATGTAATTCAGAATCATTCGTTTTACTCCATGAATATCTAAGGGATAAAGAATCCTGCCTTAAGGAATAGATATACATACAAGCACAATCACCCTGGGCAAATCCGGCAATATCTTTGAGGGCATAATTAAAAGTATCATCCAGTTTATGAAACGGATTCTTAATAAAATTAGAAGTAATCTTTGATATTATACTCTCAAAATTATATCTGTCTTTTAAGGCTTGTTCATTCTCTTTTCTTTCCGTAATATCCCGGAATACAGTTACAACTCCTTCAATAATTCCTTTATCATTTCTGATGGGAGCAATGCTATAATCAACCGGAATTCTTGTTCTGTTTTGGGAAATCATTATTGCACTCTGGGATAAACTTTCAATACCCCCCTCTTTTAATAACCTAGCCATATATCCTTCAACTGATTTACCAACTTTCTCATCAACTAAATTCAATACCTTTTCAATTGATACTCCCATAATTTGTTTTCTAGCAGCTCCAATCAAACGTTTTGCAATTGGATTTACAAATGTAACTTTTCCCTGATTATCAGTTGCCATAACTCCATCTGCAATACTTCCCACTACCGAAGATATCCAAACATTTCTTTCTCTTAATTTCTTCTCCATTTTATATTTATACAAAGCCATTTCCAGAGTGCCCTGGAGTTCCAGTAAATTAAAAGGTTTTAGTATATACCCATATGGTTCCGTAAATTTTGCTTTCTCGAGTGTTTGCATATCAGCATAAGCAGTCAGATAGATCACAGGGATATCATATTGTTTTTTTATCTTCTCAGCAACATCGATCCCACTCATTTTGCTATTTAAAACAATATCCATTAAAATAATATCAGGTGGATTCTTTTCTACTTCAGTGAGTGCCATCTCACCGGTAGTAACAATTTTAGTTACAATATAACCCAGTGTTTTCAATGAATTCTTGATATCCTCACCTACTATTCTTTCATCCTCAACAACTAAAATTTTAATTTTCGATGTCATGGTAATCCTTAAAAAATAATAGGGAACTCATCAACTTTTAATGTAAACAGATATAATAGAGAAATCAATAAATATATTTTATATCTCTTTATTAATATATGTAATATTGATTATTAAATCAAGAAAAACAAAGTATATAAAAATGAAAAATAAAGGAAAAATAGTAGCGGGGGGAGGATTCGAACCTCCGACCTTTGGGTTATGAGCCCAACGAGCTA
>CAZKMO010000125.1:0-9848 GCA_964554015.1 uncultured bacterium | reverse complement strand
CCGGAAATAAAGAAGTATCCACTGATGAAAAAGGTAATGGTATGATTAAAAGATTTGTTAATAACATATAGAAAAAGCTTATGTCCTAGAGGAATTTAAAATGCATCCACACAATCTTTTTTTATCGGAAAGGGAATTGGGATAGAAGGAAATAGGAAAGTTTTAAAAATTTTAAATTAATAATAAGAGGTATTTTACATGATATGTGTAATCGACAACTATGATTCCTTTGTCTATAATATTGTTCAGTATCTGGGACGACTTCAGGCAGAGGTTAAGGTTTTTCGGAATGATAAAATTTCAGTTGACGAGGTGGAAGCTTTGCATCCCCAGGCAGTGATTATTTCACCCGGTCCCGGAACGCCCCAACAGGCAGGTATATGTATTGAATTATGTAAGAAATTAGGTGAAAAAATACCCTTATTTGGTATCTGTCTTGGTCATCAGTCTATTGCAACTGCTTATGGCGCCATGGTTATCCCGGCTGAAACCATAAGACATGGAAAGGTTTCTTTTATTCATCATGATGGGAAAACCATATTTAAAAATATAAATCAGCCCTTTCAGGCAACCCGCTACCATTCTCTTATGGTACAACAAAACAATATCCCGGATTGTTTAAGTGTAACTGCTTGGACTGATGATGGTATAATAATGGGAATTAGACATAAAGAATATATCATAGAAGGGATTCAGTTTCATCCGGAGTCGATTTTAACTTATGAGGGATTGAAAATTTTAAAAAATTTTTTATCCCTGCTGTGAGCAGCGTTATTCCTAGGAAATTATTAGTTTTAATATATTTTTTAAAAAAGAATGTAGCTATCTTATCTTTGTTGCTTTTCTCTTTAATTCATTTCAATTGAATATATTATAATTCTCACCTTAACCATTCACATTATCCTTTTTTTTCTCTTTATTGTTTTTTATTTTAAAATATCTTTCCTGCATATTCGTCTTTATAAATGAAATGGAAATAGCAATGGAAAAAGATATTGTTCAGGTGTATAAAAAAGAACGCAGCAGTTTATTAAGATTCATCAGAAATCATGTTGTGGATTCTGATACCGCAGAAGATATTCTTCAGGATGTTTTTTATCGATTAATTAAAGGTTTTTCCGTAACCGATCCTATTGAAAATCTGGTAGGATGGTTATATACTGCTGCCAAACATAAAATTATTGACTGGTATAGGAAAAAGCAATTGCAATATTTTTCTGATACCAAAGGAGAAGGAGTTAATTTAATGGAAGTCTTAAGGGATGATAGTTTTCATCCTGAGAAAATTTTTTATCAAGAGTTACTGGCGGAAGAATTAACTAAAGCCTTGGATAAGGTACCGGAAAAACAGAGATATGTATTTATTCAACATGAATTGAAAGGAAAGAGTTTTAAAGAAATATCTCAGGAAACTGGTGATTCTATCAATACCTTGATTTCCAGAAAGAGGTATGCAGTGCTTATATTGAGGGAGCGGTTAAATGAAATAAAGAAAATATTAAATTCCATTTAAATTGAGGAGGATATATGTTTAGAAAAGTTTTAAAGATAATTTTGATGATAATAGGCGGTATTTTAGTTGGTGTAATTCTGGCCTTTGTATTTGGATGGCTGGTTATGCTGCTATGGAACTGGCTTATGCCGACTATATTCAGTCTGCCCCAGATAACTTTCTGGCAGGCCTGGGGTCTGGTTATTCTTACTCATTTACTTTTCAAAGCAGGACCTGGACATAAGAAGGATAGCTTTCCCGGACATTTCAATCATCATTCTATTAAGGAAGAGTTCAAATCAAAAATGAAGAAGCATTTCGGAACCGAAGATACTACTGAGTCAGTTGAAGAAGTGTCGTAATTAATTTTTTCACCCTATTTAGCTAGGAATAGGCTGGATAGGGTGAAATTTATTTTTCTCACTTAATTTTTACTCATAAATATAAATTAGAAAGGATTTCTTAATTTACCTAACAAAAAGCTTGACAAGGAAGGTATTATTTTTTATATTAGTGTTACGAAATCAAAAATCGTAACACTTTTAAACCAGGAGATACTTTCCATGAAGAAAATCCAGATTTTTGTTTTATATCTTTTTATTTTTACCATACCATTACAGGTCGGTGCCGAGTCATATCTGGACACCATCAAGGTAAAATACAAACTCAATCCCATTGTGGTAACCGCAACCAAGGTAAAAGGAGTGGAGAGAGATTTAACAGCTTCTATTTCCTTGATAAATAATTATGAACTGCAGCGGGCACCCTCTTCCAGTGTACTCGAAACTATTAAAACCTATGTCCCTTCATTTTATTTAACTGAATGGGGAATAATGGGATTTGGGGCCGGAGGAGAATCAGCTGGAAAAATTTCTTTACGTGGTATTGGGGGAGGCCCCAGCACTCAGGTATTAATACTAAGGAATGGAAGACCGGATTTTATGGGACTCATGGGATGTACAATCACGGATGAATTCAGCGCTAGCGGGGTGGAAAAAGTTGAAGTAATTCGGGGACCTGGTTCATTTTTATATGGAACCAATGCCATGGGTGGGGTTATTAACTTAATACCTGCCCATTTAAAAAAGTCAGGATTTAAAACGAAAATTGCCAGTGCCCTTGGCACCTATAACACTCGAAAAATTTCCCTGTCCCATATGGGTAAGCAAAATAAATTTGAATATCATATTGCAGCTTCATTCAAAAAAACAAATGGACATAGATCCGATGCTGACAATTCTTTCAGATCGGGTAATATTTCCCTTCATATTAATTATCAGATAAGCCCACGTACTCAAATTGAATTCAATAGTAATTTTGCTGATATATATTTTAATGATCCAGGTACCACAACAGATCCTAAAACTGATAACTGGTATGATTTAATTCGATACGGGGGTGATTGCAATATTATTCATAACAGTAGATGGGGAGAAACCAATGTTAAGCTGCATGGGAATTTTGGACATCATGAGTTTTATGACGGATGGCAGTCCTTTGATAAAATGGTTGGAATTATGGTCTATCATAATTTTCATATTAATAAAAACAATACCACTACTATTGGGTTTGATATAAAAGACTATGGCGGAGAGGCCCAGGATGTTGACGACGCCACAGATTATGGATCCTATTATCTTACTGAATATGCCCCTTATATTTACACCAAGCAAATTTTGCTCAGACATTTTATTTTATCGGCAGGATTACGAATGGAAAGGAGTGACATTTATAAAAATGAATTAATTCCTAAAATTGGGATCAACAGTCATATCACAAATTCCACTTCTTTACGTTTTTCAGTGGCTAAAGGATTCAGAACCCCATCTCTCAGAGAACTTTACTTTTTTCCTCCCCAGAATGCTGAACTCAAACCTGAACGTTTGTGGAATTATGAGGCAAGTATCATCCAGTACGTGGGCAGATCTCTCAAGCTGGAAACAGTAGTGTTTAAGAGTGAAGGGGATAATCTGATTCGCAGAAGTAATCCGGGATTCCCCTTTAAATGGATCAATTCCGGTGAATTTGTTCATACCGGGTATGAAGTTATTTTTCAGTGGCTGCCTTCGGAAATGGTGACTATGGATTTTTCCTGGTCTCAGATTGAGGTTGGCAATGAAACTCTCTATACACCCGGAAAAAAGTTATCCGGAAACATTTTTATTAAAAAATATGGATGTACCCTGCATTCAAATTTTCTTTCCATAATGGAACTCTATGGTGAGGATTTCCAGAAAAAACCTATGGAAGATTATACTTTATTAAATCTTTCCTTAGAATCACCACCAATTTATAATATCACCTTAGGAATACAAATTAAGAATGTTATGGATACTGAATATGAGGCAATGTACGGATATCCCATGCCAGGGCGACATTTTTTTATGGATATTAATTACAGCTTTTAATTGCATATGCAAAAGTCCTCTGAAATAAAAAATTTAACTTTAAGTGCCTGTATAATAACCTTAGGTATTGTCCTTCCCATTGCCTTTCATGCCATAGGTATGGGTAGTGTTTTTTTACCTATGTACTGGCCCCTGACTGCGGGAGCATTCTTTTTACTTCCCAGATGGGCTGTGCTAACCGGGGTGATAACTCCCTTCCTTTCCTTTATTCTGACCGGTATGCCGCCTATTTCTCCTCCTATCCTACCAGTGATGGTAGCAGAATTAACCTTTCTCACCTTTATTCTTAGCTATGTGAGTCATAGATATAATAAGATAGCTATCATATGGATTCTTATTCTAGGACTTATTTTTTCCAGATTGATATTATTTATAGCAGCTTGGTTAATCAGTCCCATAATTGGTCTTCCTCCCAGTTTAATATCCCTCACTTCTGTATTGCATGGCTTGCCGGGAACAGCTGTAATACTTGTTTTTGTACCTATACTGGTGAAAAGACTTTTAAAAAGAAAAATTATGGTCAGTAAGCCTTGAAATGAGGAGAGAGTATGTCAAGTGCGCATAAAGAATATTTTAATCAACTTGCGGAGGAATGGGATGATACCATGAAACCGGATTCTGTTTTAAAAGAGTATATGAAAAAGATTAACATCAAATCCGGGGATAGAGTGTTGGATGTGGGAGCAGGAACCGGACGATTGACCGCTTATCTTTCCGAAATAGTTGGTACAGAGGGGATGGTAATCTGTGAAGATATTGCGGAAAATATGCTGAGAAAGGCCAAATCCAAGATAAAAAATCCCAATACAAATTTTGTATGTGATGATGCCAGTTTTTTAGCTCTAAGGGATAATGTTGCTGACACAGCTGTACTTTTTTCTATATTTCCCCATATAAAAAAACCATTACAAGCGTTAAAGGAATTAAGACGGGTTTTAAAGCCAGGTGGCACCTTTTTGATACTTCATGTTGAAGGCAGTGCTACCTTGAATAAATTTCATAAGGGATTGAACACTATCGTTTCAGAGGATATGCTACCCCCGGCTGATAAATTGGCTGCTATGGCTGTTTCCGTCGGATTAAAGATTATAAAAGCTTATGAACAGGAAGATCTTTATTGGGTGGAAGGAAGGAAATAAGGCCAAACCAATATTTTTATTCAACCTGGGCAATATTTTAAGTTGGATTTATCAAAATATAATAAAAACCATAGAATTCATAGTGAAAATAAAAAATATAGGGTAAATCGTACTATCTTTATTTCTCGTGTAGCAAATCCTATGGTTTTTTTTCTGAGGTGACATTCTACCTTTATTTATAGAGAGTGTTGTTTATCACTTGGCTTGATTTTGCCAATCCTATATTCATATCCTGATATGTATCCAGTATCTGTTGTTTCTTTTCATATGAATAACAGATGACAGCATCCGTAATGTAAGTGACTTTATAGTTTCGATTCAATGCCGCTCTCACAGTACGATCAACACAAAATACTGCATCCAAACCAGTAATATAGAGATGATCAATATGTTTGTTCCGTAAATATGTATCCAGCTGGGGATTGGAAAAAGCATCCATTTTGTGCTTGGGAAAGAGTAAATCAGTCACTATATGAACACGAGAATCGATTTTTGTTCCAGGGGAGCCTTTTTTCATTTTCCCACCAGAAATAAAATTATGTAAAATATTGGAATTCTGGTGATAAATATAGATAACAGGTATATTTTTCTGATCGGCTTTATTAATGAGGGTATTAATGGTGGTTATTAAAGAGTCAGCCTGATTTTTATAGTGCGGTACAGTTGAATATGTGCCTGTAGTACCTTCCTGTATATCAATGACCAATAAGGCTGATCCAGGGGTTGAATATTCCGGAATTGGTTCACCCTGGGAAACAGTAGAAAATTGATTATAGGTGATTAATCCATATCCAATTATTAAAATGACAATTATTCCCAAAATTAGTAAAACTCTTAATAAGATTTTTTTCATAGTTCACTCCTTAATTTGTTTTCTTATAATAAAAGCGACTGACCAGTTTTGCCAAAGCCATGGCACCCATAATGATCATAAAATCCCAGCGAATGACGCGTATAGAAATCAAATCATACTGAAACCAAACAAACATTATGGTTAATCCTGTGGCTAAAGTCCATCGGGATGCTTTATATCGGTGATATATAGCTCTTTCGTCCATGCTTACTCCTTTTTATTGTTTATGTATTAAGTTTAAGTCCCTTAATACTTATTATAATTGCAACAATCAGTAAGGTAAAGGATAAACCACAAAATAATCCTTTAGTGAAATGAAGCCAGGAAGTTTGTATTATTAAGAAATCAAGCAGTTTACTTGAGCCTAACAGGACACTTAAGGTTCCTATTCCCAGTAAAATCTGAGCAACCCCGAAATATGAATTTTCATCTTTTTCTTTAAGCCATTTACATATCATTTTTTTCTCCTTTTGTTTTATTCATCCAGTTCAAACAGATCATCAGTTGAACAATTGAAAATGCTTCGTAATCGTAAAGCCAGAGGCAGGCTGGGAATGTACTTCCCTTTTTCGATGGCATTAATACTCTGCCGGGAAACTCCGGCAGCTTTGGCCAGTTCCTCTTGGGTCATATCATTATTTTTTCTGAACTCTTTAATATAATTGCTAATTTTATTTTTCTTTATCATTTTTAATAGTATATATGTAAAGCTAACTTGACATAGAATATACAAAGAAAAATATTATTTGTCAAGTAGACTTTACATTTTCTATAAAAATTTCAATTTTTTTTTAATTAACGTATTACTTGACATTTTATAAATAAATTCATATTTTTTAAGTAGTTTAGATATGTATATATGTAATAATTACATGTACTACATTATTTGCCGGGAATACATTTATTATTAAAGATAAGGAGAATTGTAATGGCAGGATTTGAAGGTACGAAATGGGCTGAGAAACAGATGTGCTATCTGTTAAAGGATAAATCTCTATCATTTCATGAGACTGGTGATAAGGTTTTCTCAGTTTCACCTTCCATACATTATGGTATTTTCCTGGCCTTTGAAGGAATAAGATTTTTCTGTAAGAAAAATGATCAAACCGGAAAAATTGAAGCTAATTTTTTTGATCTGGATAAGAATATCAAGCGATTGCAGAGGAGTATGAAATTTAATCTCAGCTTTGAGCAGCAAGACCTTCTTCCTTCTTATGAAGAAATTGAAAATATTTTCAAAGAATTCTTCCAATACCCGGAAATGAAAACATTTTTTACTGAAATGGCAGAGCAAAAAGCACAGGGATATTTTCGTCCCTTTACCTTTGATGAAACCCAGTCCATTGGAGTAACTTTTCCGGCTAATCCATCTCTGAGAGCAGTTATATGTAAATATGATCACTATCTGGGAGAGCCTTTTACAGGAGTGGTTATTCCAAATTTGGTGAGGGCAGTAGGGATAAATGGTACCGGCTGTCTGAAGCTGGGAGTAAACTATCTTATTAGTGCGAAAGCTGTGGATAGAGCCCGACAGCTGTTTCCGGAAGCCAGTTCAGCATTATTTTTGGATGATCACCCTTATGAACCACTTAGATCAAGAAACATTACGGAGTGGGATACGTCCTGTTGTTTGATTGCCTTTAAAAATGGTTCGGTTATCAAAATACCGGAAAGCAATCTCATTCTCCCTTCCATCACCATTCAAGGCATATGTTCCATATTAAAGAAGATGGGAGTGGGGATTATAGAAACAGATATATCCTATGGAGAACTCATGGAAAAATCGAACCAGGGAGAACTAGTGGCATTAGGCAGTGTTGGTACAGCGGGCATTTTAAATAGAGCTCAAAAATTGATCTGTATCAATGAGAAAGGGGAAAAAATCTGCGAGCATAAGGCAGATCAAAATCATGAATTATATCAGCTTTTGGGAGAGGCACGGACTTATTACTGGAATATATTTCAGGAGAAGGAACCGGTTCCCCCGGGACATAAAATCCATAAGTTTGAACTGTAAGGTTATAAAACTATTAAGTGCTTTGAGTATTCTTTGTGATCTTAGTGGTTAAATTAAAAAATGATCATTTAAATAATTAAACCACAGAGGGCACCAAGAAGACACAGAGATCACAAAGTAAATAAGTATTCAAAAAACATTATAAGGGAATGGTAAGGACTTAAGGAAGGAACTAATCCATGCTGAAAAAGATAGCTATCATTTATTTCGCAGGTCTGTTGGCCCTGTTGATTATGACTGGGCAGGTTAATATGGGGAAGGCTGATCTGGTTTTAAAGGGGGGAAAAGTAGTTACGGTTGACGAAGATGTTCCGGAAGCAGAAGCCCTGGCAGTAAGAGGGTCCAGGATTGTTGCCGTAGGCAGTGATGAGGAAATAAGCAAGTATATTGATACTAAAACAAAAGTAATTGATCTAAAGGGGAAACTGGCTATACCGGGATTCATAGATGGTCATGGTCATTTTATCAGTCTGGGAAAAACTAAGATGGAACTGGATCTAAGAAAAGCAGGCAATTGGGATGAAATAGTAACTCTGGTAGAAAAAGCTGTAGATGATTCTGAACCCGGAACTTGGATTGTGGGTAGAGGTTGGCATCAGGAGAAATGGAATAAGATTCCTCAACCCCAAATGGGGGGATTGCCCTATCATTATCAATTAAGCAAAGTTTCACCGAATAATCCGGTATTGCTCACTCATGCCAGCGGTCATTCCTGTATTGCCAACCTGAAGGCCATGAAAATGGCAGGGGTAACCAATGAAACTCCGGATTCCCAAGGGGGTGAAATTATCAAAGATAAACAGGGGGAAGTTATTGGAGTGTTCCGAGAAACAGCTCAGGAGTTAATTACTAACCAGCTTTCCCAGTCCAGAAAAAAACTTTCTGCAGAACAGTTGCGTCAGGAAAAAGTGAAAGCCATAGAACTGGCGGAAAAAGAATGCCTTTCCCAGGGTATCACTTCATTTCAGGATGCCAGTTCCTCATTCCAGACTATAGATTTGTTCAAGGATTTGGTACAAAACAAGAGACTGAAGATACGTTTGTGGGTTATGATAAATGAAAATAATGATAGTTTGAAAAAGAAAATTAGGGATTATAAATTAATAGGTTTTGGCGATAATCATTTAACAGTACGGGCTATTAAGCGGTTTATGGACGGCGCCTTAGGGTCTCATGGAGCCTGGTTTCTTCATCCTTATAATGATCTCCCTGGCAGTTGCGGCTTAAATACAACTTCTCTATCCGATATCAGGGAGACTGCCAAGATTGCCCTGGAAAATGATTTTCAATTATGTACTCATGCCATAGGGGACAGGGCAAATCGGCAAGTACTTAATATCTATGAGGAGACTTTTGAAAAATATCCGGAGAAAAAAGATCTGCGCTGGAGAATCGAACATGCCCAGCATCTGCATCCGGATGACATTCCCCGATTCGGGGAGCTGGGAGTGATAGCCGCTATGCAAGCGGTACATTGTACCTCAGACGGTCCCTATGTAATAAAGAGATTAGGGGAACAAAGGGCCAAGCAAGGCAGTTATGTATGGAAGGATATCTTGCAGACCGGTGGGATTGTAACCAATGGCACCGACTGTCCGGTGGAAGATGTGGATCCCCTGGCTAATTTTTATGCCGCGATTACCAGAAAATTAAAAGATGGATCAGAATTTTATCCGGAACAGAAATTAAGCAGAAAACAAGCTCTGCGCTGTTATACTTTAAATTGTGCCTATTCCGCTTTTGAAGAGGATAGCAAGGGTTCCTTGACTCCGGGCAAACTGGCTGATATCACGGTGCTTTCCAGGGATATAATGACCATACCGGAGGAGGAAATACTGGATACGGAAATTGTGTATACAATTATTGGGGGAGAGGTAGTGTACGTGAATAAGTAGTGAGGAATAGGGTTTTGGGAAGTGTATATCACCAGAGATTATGT
>CAZKMO010000124.1:0-9879 GCA_964554015.1 uncultured bacterium | reverse complement strand
ATTTATTTTTTGTGATTTCGTTGATAAGTTTTTAAAAAAATATTATATTAATTTTAAACCTAAGAAAATTGGTTGTTATACACCTGACGATTAAAGAAGGTTTTTTTATGAAAGTATATAATCAATTAAAAAAAATTATAGAGGAAAAGGGAGCCGGATATCTGGTATTACTTGACCCTGATCAGGAGAATCCGGCTGAGCTTTCCTCCCGAGCCAGGTATCTGGAAGACTGCAGTGTGGATGGAATCCTGGTGGGGGGAAGTCTTCTCATGAATAATCATTTTGAGGAATGCATAAAGATTCTGAAAAAATCTTTATCCATACCGGTGATTATTTTTCCCGGGAATGGATATCAACTTTCCGCACAGGCAGATGCCGTATTGTTTCTTTCTCTGATAAGCGGCCGCAATCCTCAGTATCTGATAGAAGAGCAAGTGAGAAGCGCTCCGATAGTAAGATCATTGGGACTGGAGGCAATTTCCACCGGATACCTGCTTATTGAGTCAGGTAAAACAACCTCGGTTGAGTTTATGAGTAATACCCGACCCATACCCCGCAATAAAGAGGAGATTGCAGTTGCTCATGCTCTGGCAGCTGAGTTTTTGGGAATGAAATTAATATATTTGGAAGCCGGCAGTGGAGCTGCCCAGCCCGTACCGGACAACATGATCCAAGCGGTTTCACAATCGACCTCTATTCCTGTTATTGTAGGAGGAGGCATAAACCAACCCCAGGTTGCTGCTCAAAAAGTAAAGGCAGGAGCATCTTTTGTAGTAACCGGGGATGTATTGGAAAAAAACAAAGACAATAATTTAATTAAAGATTTTAGTAAAATGATTCATTATAAAAGGTAGGCGATGTTTGATATCCATACCCATATTCTCCCTCAGCTGGATGATGGTTCCGGATCTTGGAAGGAGACTATGGATATGATACGCGATGGAATAAAAGATGGCATTAAAGGAGCTGTCTGTACCTCTCATGTTTTTAAAGTGTTGAATAAGGAATTGGAAGAACAGTATATCCTAAGATTTAATGAACTGAAAAAGAGAGTGCGACAGGAAAATATTAAATTTCGTCTCTGGCTCGGTTCTGAGATTAATATTAATGCCAAGTTTGATCTAAAGTTCAGTATTGCTACCTATAACGATAATAAAAAATATATGTTATTAGAGCTACCCATGAGTGATTATCCCCATCATGTTGATGAACTTTTATTTCAGCTTTCTTTACAGGGAATTACTCCCATACTTGCTCATCCGGAGAGAAATACAGTCATTATGCAAAAGCCGGAAATAGTGGAAAATTTTATCGAAAGAGATGTGTTGATTCAAGTAAATAGTGGCAGTATAACTGGTATTTTTGGGCGCAGGGTTCGCAAAATCACTCTGGATTTTATTAATAAGGGATTTGTACATTTTGTTGCTTCTGATTGCCATAATTATGGGAACCGACCTATGCTGCTTAGTAAAGCATATAAGGTTGTACAAAATATTTGTGGAAAACAACGAGCAGAATTGTTATTCAGTATTAATCCCAGCAGGGTTATTTTGGGAGAGAGCATTGATTCTTATATGAAGGGAGGAATTACCAGTAATAAAGGATGGCAACAGTATTTACACAGTATAGTAAAGAGGGTTAAAAAAGGTGGATAAAAAAAATGATAGAATAAGAGAACATCTGCGGGAAAGTGCGGATATTATTGGTAAACTTGTTGATTCAGCAGACACCATTAGGGAAGCAGTTGATTGTATTATTGATTCGCTGCAGGCAGGTGGGAAAGTACTGCTGTGCGGCAACGGAGGCAGCGCAGCTGACAGCCAGCATATTGCTGCCGAGCTGGTGGGACGTTTCGAAAAAGACAGGAAGGCTCTAACTGCCCTGGCCCTGACTACCGATACCTCTATTTTGACCGCAGTCAGTAATGATTATGGTTTTGCTCATATATTCTATCGCCAGGTTGAAGCTATGGGCAAAAAAGGGGATGTATTGATGGGATTAAGTACAAGTGGGAAATCGGAGAATGTAAGACTGGCCCTGAAAAAGGCAAAAGAATTACAACTGCATACAATTTCTCTCATTGGTAATAATCTGGATTGCCCCCTCTCGGAATTTTCCGATATTATCATAAGTATTCCTTCCTCCTATACTCCCTCTATACAAGAAGCCCATATCACTGTAGGTCATATTATTTGTGATTTGGTTGAAAATCATTTTTTTAAAGATATTGTATAATAAGTAATGTTTAGTTTTCTTAATATCGGAATTCTTATAGGTCTTGTGGGTGTCATTATTCCGTTTCTTATTCATCTATTTGCCAAAAAAAAACAAAAGAAAGTATATTTCAGTACTCTCCGTTTTTTAAAAATACTCCAACCCCGAGAGCTTCGCAGGATTCGAATAAAACAAATTTTATTAATGATAATCAGGGGATTGATTATTCTATTTCTGGTTTTGGGTTTTTCCCGTCCGGTTTGCAGGCAATCTTCTGGATTTCAAAGCAAGGCGGCTGCTTCTGCCCTAGCCCTGGTAATTGATCGTTCTTTAAGCCTGAAAAGGAGTGGTATGCTGGAAGAGCTTAAAGCAGATCTGTATGCAGTCCTTGATCTGATGAATAGTGAAGATAGAGCATCATTTTTTTTAACCCAAGGAAACAGGCAACAGGCTTCTCACTCTTGGAATAATCAGGTGTACCTAAAAGGGATGGTGGATAATATTGACATTTCCTTTCACAAAGGAAATCTGCTGCCAAAGGTTCTTCAATCCCTTCAGTTTCTCAGTAAACAAAAGGAACTTAATAAAGAATTGTATATTTTTACTGATTTGCAGGCTTCGGAATGGGATTCCGAAAAGGACAGTACCTGGGTAAATAATTGGGAAGGAAATATATTTATTATACCCATTCCGGGGGAAAGTAAAAATATTGCGGTTTCCCAGACCAGTATCAAGAGCAGTATGGATCGGTCCGGGGCAGCAATTAATGTGTTTAGTGAAATAGGAAATTTTTCGGATAATGTAATAGAAGAGCTTCTCATCAGAATCAGTTTGAATGATAAAACTGTCGATCAGATGACTGTTGACTTAAGAAAGGATGAGAAAAAAAGAATTGAATTTAAATCTGTTAAGGTGGATGCAGGTTGGAATTATGGAACAATATCCGTTCAGGACGGCAGTTTTCCTTATGATGATATATCTTATTTTGTCTATCACCAAACCTCACAGAGGAATATTATACTGGCAGGGAGTGAAGAAAAGGATATTTTACCGGTTAAATTATGTCTGGAAGCCCAGGATAAGAATACTAATAACTATACTGTCAGCCAATTTGTGGCCGGAGATGATTGGAAGGAGCAACTGGATTCATCCCAGGTAATTATATTCTCAAATTATCCCCAATTTAAGGCTTCAGAAATTGAAAGTATTAAGGAGTTTCTCTATCAGGGCGGAGGAATAATTTTTATTATGGGTGATAATATTAACATTAAAGAACTCAATCAGCAATTTTTTCAGCCAGTGGCAGAGATGACCCTGGGGGATGTTAATAAAAGCAGAGAACATTCCCTGTCCAATTTTTTTATCAGAAAGGTTGACTACGGGCATCCTCTATTTCAGGGAATATTTGAACGGGGAAAGACACAGTTCAAGTCTCCCCGGATATACCAAAGTATAGAATTTCTGGGTGATAATTTCATTCCTATTATGGAGCTTAATAACTCTTATCCCTTTATGATAGAAAAAGAGATAGGCCGGGGAAAGATTTTCTGCCTGGCAACTTCTTTACAAGCAAGCTGGTCGGACTTTGAGTTCAGTACTATTTTTGCGCCCTTAATGATTCAAAGCATAGAATATCTTTCCCGTAAGCAAATGGCTCAATTAGAAAATAAAATGATTGGTGATAGAATCAGTTTGGATATTCAACCGCAGACTATAAAGGGTAAGTTTTATATACAGGATCCGGAAAACAGATCAATTGTGGTGGCTCCGGAAATAAAAAATGATAAGATTTCACTTGTGTTGGAATCCGCTCCTCTACCGGGTATTTACCGTTTTTCCCAAAATTCAACCCTCTTGGGACTCAGGGCAGTAAATGTTGATACCAGAGAATCTGATTTTACCCAGATATCAGAACAGAAGATCGAGGATTTTTTCCCTCTGGCAAAGGTGCAGGTTATCAATGATATCCATGCTTTGGAGCAGGTTGTCTCCCGATCCAGATTTGGAAGAGAATTATGGAAGGTAATGATTGCCTTAGCATTGGGTTTGATATTGGTTGAAATGATTCTGGCTAAAGGTAAGAAGGATAAAAATTTAAAAGTAGATGAAAGATAAATTTTATAAAGTAACTCTCCCGGATAAAAAGGAAAGAACCATTCTGGTCGGTGTGGTTTTACCTGGTATGTCAAAAAATCAGGAAACAGAGAGTTTACAGGAGCTGGCTGCTTTGGCAGATACAGCCGGGGCTGCAGTAGTGGATACCTTTATCCAGGATCGAAAAAAAATAAATATAGCAACTTTGATTGGTAAAGGAATGGTAAACATACTGTCCAGAGTGGTGGTGGAAAAAAATATTCAGACAATCATTTTTGATGTGGATTTATCTCCGGTTCAGATGAGAAATTTGGAAAATAAGATCAACAGGAAAATAATTGACAGAAGCGGTATCATTCTTGATATTTTTTCTTTCCGGGCCAGAAGTCATGAGGCAAAAGTTCAGGTGGAGTTGGCCCAATTGGAATATTACCTTCCCCGGCTTACCCGCTTATGGGCTCATCTTACTAGGCAGGAAGCAGCCATAGGAACCAGAGGGCCGGGTGAGACCCAGTTGGAATCAGATCGAAGATTGATTCGAAAGAGAATTGCGGTTTTGAAAAAGGAACTCAAAAAAGTTGAAATTCAGCGCCATAACCGGCGTCGGAGAAGAAAAAAGGTTAACAAAGTGGCCTTAGTGGGATATACCAATGTTGGCAAGTCCAGTTTAATGAATAGCATGGCTGATGAACACCTCTTTGTGGAAAATAGGTTGTTTGCCACACTTGACCCTACTATCCGCAGTGTTAATGTAAATAACCAGGAAAAGGTGTTATTAATAGATACAGTAGGTTTTATCCGCAAACTGCCTCATCATCTCATTGCGGCTTTTCGCAGTACCTTGGGAGAAGCCGGAGAGGCAGAAGTTTTACTGCATGTGGTGGATATAAGTCACCCTCAGTATGATGAACAGATGGCAACGGTAAATCAAATTTTAAAGGATTTGAATATTATTGATAAACCTACCATAATAGTCTTCAATAAGATTGATAAACTGGAAGACAGAAGAATTTTTTCTGAACTGAAAAGTAATTTTAATCGGGTTGTGTTCACCTCTGCGCTAAAGAATATTGGAATTAATAAATTGAAAGAAGAAATAGCAGATATATTCCAACAGGAACAAATAGAAAAAGAAATTGTAGTTCCTGCTGATCAAACCAAAATTATTTCTCAGATTCATGAAGGGGCTACAGTACTGAATAAACAATATGAGAACAGCAATGTAGTTATCAAACTCAGAGCAACAAAGCCCGAGCTTAATCGTATACAATCTTTGATTGAGGATAATAATAAAGATGATACAGATAATAAAGGGTAAGGAATGTTACGAATTTTAATTATTGATGATGATTCCAGAATCAGAGAAAGTTTGACCAGCTTATTGGAAGAAGAAGGCTATGCCATCCTCAGCAGCAGTAATGGTGAAGAGGGTGTGAAGATTGCCAGCCATGAAAAAATTGACATAGTCCTTCTTGATGTCATACTTCCGGGCAGGAGTGGTATCGAGATATTAAAGGAATTAAAAAAGATTGATCCCTCAATAAAGGTGTTAATGATTTCCGGGCAGTCCGATTTTAAGACGGCAGTGCAGGCCACCAAACTGGGCGCTTATAATTTTTTCGAGAAACCCCTGAATCCGGATACCATACTTTTAGATCTGAAAAATATCAGCAAACAAATATCCATGGAGAGAAAACTTTCCGATTACGAAGATCATACTGTTATTGAGGATGAGATAGTTGGTACATCTTCTAAAATAAAAAATTTGATAAAAACCATTTCCAAAACTGCTCCTTCGGAGGGCAGAGTGCTTATTTACGGAGAAAATGGGACAGGAAAAGAGCTGGTTGCCAAAGCACTCCACCAGCAGAGCAAAAGAAACAAGGGCCCTTTTGTCAGTTTGAATTGTGCGGCTTTCCCCAAAGAGCTCATCGAAAGCGAGTTATTCGGATACCAGAAAGGTGCATTTACCGGGGCAGTAAAAAATAAGCCGGGTAAGTTTGAAATTGCTGACGGTGGTACCCTTTTTCTGGATGAAATAGGGGATATGAGTCTGGATACCCAGGCAAAATTGCTGCGGGTATTGGAGGAAAACGAGGCAGTGCGCTTAGGGAGTAATACACCCTACAGATTTGACCTAAGAGTGATTTCTGCCACCAATAAAAATTTAGAGAAGTTAATAAGGAATGGTACTTTCCGAGAAGATCTATATTATCGGTTAAATGTCATTCCCCTGGAAGTTCCTCCTTTACGGGAACGGAACAGTGATATTTCCCTGCTGGCTGATTATTTTTTAAAGCAGATTTGTGCTTCCAGCGGAAGAAGAGTTTTAAAGTGGGAAAAGGGCTCTCTTGCCTTACTGCAGTCGTATCATTGGCCGGGTAATGTGCGGGAATTGAAGAATTTTGTGGAGCGTTTGATTATTCTTTCGGAAGGAGAGGTGATTAGCGAGAAACAGGTGAGAGAAAATCTGCCGGTAAAAAAGGAAGGGGGAGTTGGGCAAGACATTCCTTTTGATGTAAAAGATAAGTCTTTAAAAAATTTAATCAAGGAATTCGAAAAGAATGTATTACTTAAGGGATTCCGACAGACCCAGGGAAATGTTTCCCGGCTTTCCAGATTGCTGAAAGTGGACCGGGCCAATCTGCACCGGAAACTGAAGAAATATAAGATTAAGTAGGATTAATAGTCATTGTAGCATGTGCCCGGCACTTTGGAAGTGTCGGGCACATTTATATTAAAAAACCGGTTAGAGACAGTCCCTGACTGCCGGAACGATTTGCGGCAAAAAAGACAATTCCGAAGACTGGTTCCCAATCTTCTACTGGGAATCCATAAGGTGAGGCTCCAGCCCACCCTTTCGTCAAAGCCGAAACCAAATTGTTCCCAGCCTCAGGCTGGAATCGAAGGGATATAATTAATAGTGATTTTAAAGTAGAGGAGGGCAAAATATGGCTGACAAGAATGAAGAAAATAAAAAGGATTGGGAAATCAGCGGCTTATTTATACCGGCAGGTTTATTTATGGGTATGGGGGTTGGCTGGGCTTTAGGATACCTGGTCCAGGGCATTTTTATTGGACTGGGAGTAGGTTTTTGTTCTATGGCAATAATGCAGGCTGTATTAATGAAGAAAAAGTAACAGAATAGTTTTCTCCGACAGGTGATTTGAAAAGGGATTTAGGAATGAAACCGAATTTTTTTTGAATGATCCTCAGTATTTGAGGTTGTGTGAAAACCCCGGTTGTCGAGCAAAGCGAGACACCGGGTGTTTAAAAATTCGTTGTTTTTATTTATGTTACTCATTCTAAACACCCGGGGGCCTTCGGACACCCGGGGTTTTGCTGTTATCACACAAACTCTTCGACTGGGAATCCATAAGTGCGGCTCCAGCCTCCCCTTTCGGCAAAGCCGAAACCAAATCATTCCCAGCCTCAGGCTGGAATCGAAGGGATATAATTAATAGTGATTTTAAAGTAGAGGAGGGCAAAATATGGCTGACAAGAATGAAGAAAATAAAAAGGATTGGGAAATCAGCGGCTTATTTATACCGGCAGGTTTATTTATGGGTATGGGGGTTGGCTGGGCTTTAGGATACCTGGTCCAGGGCATTTTTATTGGACTGGGAGTAGGTTTTTGTTCTATGGCAATAATGCAGGCTGTATTAATGAAGAAAAAGTAACAGAATAGTTTTCTCCGATAAGACTGGTTTCCAGTCTTAGACCGGGAATCTATAAAGTGAGGCTCCAGCCTCCCCTTTCGGCAAAGCCGAAACCAAATCATTCCCAGCCAAAGGCAGGGAATGAGGGGAATAATGATTAGCAGCAAAAGACTGATTTTGCTTTAGCAGTCCGTATATGATGATAAAATCGGACTCTTGGTACTGATAAATTATTAGGAAAGATATATGGAAAAACCATGTTTAAAAGATGAAAATGAATATCCTAATGATGAAGTTTTAAGCCGCTATCTCGGGCAAGTAAAGAACACATGGGATTCATTTATTGATTTTATTAATGAGAACTATCCTTCGTTTTCAGGGGAATGGCGCTATTATAAGGATGGAAAGAATTGGCTTTATAAAATAACAAAAAGTAAAAAGACTATTTGTTGGGTTTCCATTTATCACAATATGTTTAAATCGACCTTTTATTTTCCTGATCGCGCTGAAGATTTGATATGTAAGAGTAATTTAGATCCAGAATATATCGAGAATTTTATTACTGGTAAGAGATATGGTAACACAAGAGGTGTAACAGTTACCATAAAATATGTGTCTGATATAGAGAACACTAAACTATTGATTGGAATAAAAGAGCAATTAAAATAGTTTGGGGGAAAAATCACATAATATCTGATCGCCCGGGATATCCATCCCGGGTGTACAAATAGAAGCCACCTTATCCTTATCAATGAGATGGACATCGCTTCCTAACACTGGCCCTCGATGGATATCGAGAGCCATCTTAAGATTGATGATTTTTGATTAATATTATAAATTCCTCAGAGGCTTTGCCCCCGCGATACAATACTTCACCCGCAGCTGTTGTTACAGCATCCACTGCTTTTACTACATCCGCAGACCGGTTCCTTCTTACCGGTGAGAGCGGCATACATCATGGCAGTAGCACAACCCACCCCGCTTTCCACAGATATGGCATTCACCGGACAATTTTTCTGGCAAGCTCCACATTCCATGCAATTTTCCGGATACTGGATAAAAGCTCTTTTATCTTCAAGAGCAAAGACAGCATGCGGGCATACCTGCATACACATGCCGCATCCATTGCATACATCCTGGTTTAATCTTAGCGAATTTTCCTTATAGGCATTATACATATACATCCTCAGGTTATAAAAATTAATAGTAGAATTAACAAAAGTGAAATTCCGGCCATTCCCGCCATTCTGGGTATGTATCGGTAAATTTCTCGCCTTACGCCGGAAGGTGAGGTGAAGGTAGTGGATCCGGTAAAGTTCAAGGCAAAAAAGGCGGTGAGCGCAGGAATGCCCAGAATATAAGGTAAGCTCAATACAATCCGCTGCCCTACAGCCAGGTCAGGTTTGGATAAGAATTGTAAAATTCCCAGTCCGACTGCCGGGATTGAGCCCAGAAGAAATCCTTTTACCGAAAAATTGGGAAAGGGAAGCAGGGGAAGCAGCAGGGGGAAAAGCGCTAATCCGGTTAAGGCGGCAGCAATTATTCCGGCAACTGCCAGCCATCCACCTATAAAATAAAAAATAAGGGAAGCTATCAGTAATAAGGCCAGATTGTTTTTTAATTCCACCGGAATGAGCATCAGGCGATCTTTCAATGTAAATCTGACTTTACGCATTTCAGCACTTGCTTTCCCGGTTTTTAGATAGACCGGGAGATCGGCTGTCCGTACCGGACCGTATTCCACCTTGAAGCCGGATTCCTTTTTAATAGTATGAGCAGAAACTCCGGTAGCTCCCAATTGAGGGAGAATCAGTTTCCTATGACTGACTATATCACTCAATCCGGTTTGCCTAATTTTATTCAGGAGTTCCCGGGTTCCGAAAGTTCCCTTCCCGGCTGCGCACCAGACATT
>CAZKMO010000123.1:2618-10208 GCA_964554015.1 uncultured bacterium | reverse complement strand
CTCCCCAATTTTCTTCACTGTCCTGACAGCGTACCCGCCAGTAGTAGGTATTATCGGCAAGAGCACCGGGGGATGTGTACCCGGTACTGGTCAGGCTGCTATGCTCAATAACCGGAGAGGAAAAGCTGTTAGAGCTGTCTACCTGCAAGGCATAAAAGGAGGCACTACTCACTACTGACCAGGTAAAAGAGGGAGTTTCATCGCTGATGGTGCTGCTGTCTGCCGGTGTTTGTAATACCGGTTGCATTCCTGTCCAGGCCATAGATATCTGGGTTTCCAGGCGGGCTATGATCCTGATGTCGCCTTGATAAGCCCGGCCCACCACAGCTTCACTGCTGTTCTTCCCATACAAAAGCACCGAATAGTTATCAGCCGGCTTGAGATTATCGATGGTAATAGAAAATTTACCCTCTTCAGCTTTAGTATACTCCTGATCATATACATCCTGAGACCCTTTACTAAGCAGGCAGCGTACTGAGGAGATGGTCTCAGGAGGTACCGAAAGGGAGTTAGTGGTTTCTGAAGCAATCTCTATAAGAAGCGAACCATTTTCATCATCCGGTTCGAATATATGACAAGAAATAAGTAAAAAAATGATCAGTATGGCTAAAATTAAAAATTCTCGTGAGTGCATGGCAATCTCCTTGTGCTTTTATCTTGACAAGATTATCACTTTTTAATTTTCTTCCCTAAAAAACATAACTAAAATTTATATACATATATTTAATTCCGATAGGTTAAAATTATAAACATTAATTAAAAATAAAATGACTACTTTAATCCTTTACTAAACGTACTGAAAGCCCATCCCGCTTATTATAATCACCAAATGCGATGCCGAATCTATCCCACCTCAATGCTCGAGTTAATGTTGTGGTAGAAGTCCAAAAGGTAGTAAAACTGCCTAAACTCCAAAAATATCCACCTCCATCTCGACCTCCAGCAGGCAGGGCAGTAAATCCAACTTCATCGGTTCCATTTCCTTCATTATACCATCCGCTTCTGGATTTTAATTTACTGCCTTCAGTGGTTCCTCGCCACCCATCATAATACATACTCTCTGCTTCACTCATACCCAGAAACATTTCCAAATTTCTCCAGTCACTGTTTGAGGATACATGCCAGCCTTCCGGGGCAATATGACGACTGTCATGTACTGCGACCCAGTTATAGAGGTACCCGTAGGTATCAGCATTGCTTTCATCATTATCATAAGCACAATAAGCACCATAATGTAAATATATTGTATGCCATTCTCCCTGACTGGTAATATGGGTTATGGGATCCCCGTTACGATAATGGGTGACTTTCAGGTTTTCTGCCATCCACCACTGATCTCCGATTTTTACGGTTTTGTAAGTATTGCCATCTATGTCTGTTAGAGTTCCGGTACTATCAACCAGTATTGGAGTAGCCGTGCTATCGGTACACCGATTATCCCAGAAATCAACCTTGGTATCCTGGGTAATATTGTCAAAATAATACTCACTCTGTCTGCTCCCCTGAAAATCACATGTAAAATCATACCCCAGCTTAGAAGCACGTAAGGAACCGCTCCAGCCATAGGGTACTTGCTTTTCATAATGACCATAAGGATAATTTGTAGTAGTGGTCAGGGTTGCGCCCATCTCACTGGTAAAGGTCATGGTAACATCCCCTATATGCAGAGTGTTATCGGGGCCCAAATAAACAAAGCAAACTCCATAAATTTTCACATAGTTGGTGGTATAAAGGGTAAAATTATTATCACTGTAATCAAAAATATTGGTATCACTGACACTGGTTATCTTTAGGGTATAATCACTGTCAACATCATAATTAGAGGGTAGGGACCAGTTGTAGCTGCCACTATTGGGAGTGCTACCGGCAAGGGTTGTATAGAGATTATTTCCTTTGTATAATTCAATCTTCACCTCACTGCCCGCATTGGAACTTGTCCAGGTTATCACCTGATCCGAACCCAGTTCCCAGTTTTCTCCCCCGTTGGGAGAAGTAACGGTAATACTGGGGGCGGGAATAATGAAACTCCAGGTATCTGACCACTCTCCCCAGTTATTCTCACTGTCCTGACCCCGCACCCGCCAGTGGTAAGTGTTATAAGGAAGCACACTAGCTGCGGTATAATCCGTACCAGTCAGATGGGATTGATCAATCACCGGAGAGGAAAAACTGCCGGCACTGTCTACCTGTAACTGGTAATACGAAGCTGTGCTTACTGCTGACCAGGCAAAAGAGGGGGTGGTATCAGTGATAGTGCTGCCGTCTACCGGTGAACTTAAGGTCGGTGCTGCAGGACCCTGAGTGTTTATGGCAAAACTCCAGGTACTTGACCACCCACTCCAGTTCTCCTCACTGTCCTGGCAGCGCACCCGCCAGTAATAGGTGTTATCGGAAAGTGTGCTGACTGTGGTGTACCCGGGATTGGTCAGATGGGACTGATCAAGGACCGGAGAGGAAAAATCCTCGGAGCTATCTACCTGTAACTGGTAATACGAGGCCGTGCTTACTGCTGACCAAGTAAAGGAGGGGGTGTCATCAGTGGTAGTGCTGCCGTCTGTTGGCGAACTTAAGGTTGGTGCTGCGGGACCCTGAGTGTTTATAATAAAACTCCAGGTATCAGACCACTCTCCCCAGTTTGCCTGATTGTCCCGGCAACGCACCCGCCAAAAGTAGGTAGCAGGGGAAAGAGTAAGAGGAGGAGTATAGCCGGTACTGGTCAGGCTGGACTGATCAATCACCGGGGCAGTAAAATTACTAGAGAGATCTACCTGTAATTCATAACAGGCTGCACTGCTCACCGCTGACCAGGTAAAAGAAGGGGTGTCATCAGTGATAATGCTGCTATCCGCAGGCGTAAGTAATACGGGCTGCATCCCTGTCCAGGTCATGGATAGCTTACTCTCAATTCGAGCTATAATCCTGATATCTTCTTGGCAGGCTCGACCAATAATGTCTTCCTGGCTGTTTTTCCCGTACAAGAGCACGGAATAATTATCTGCCGGTTCCAGATCATCGACGGTAATAGAAAATGTACCCTCTTCAGCTTTGGTGTGCTCTTGATCATATAGTTCCCGGGAGCCTTTGCTGACCAGGCAGCGCACGGAAGAGATGGCTTCAGGTGATCCGGAAGGGTAGCTGGTGGTTTCTGATGAAATCTCTATAAGAAGTGAACCTTTTTCATTATTCGGTTCGAATATATTACACGACATTAGCAAAAAAAGGATTATTATTATAAAAACCAAGCATGCTCTTGAGTACATTGCAACCTCCTTATATATTTATGTTTGCCTGACTTTCAATGGTGAAGAATATACCTTCTCTTGGAATTCTTCTTAAAATTATCCTACATTCTCTTAAAGCATATGCAGAAAATCATATATAATGTATCCTGCCGTCTTCACCTTACCAATGAGGTACAAGGTTCCATATTAAAGACAATCATACTGCTAAAATTCCATAAAAATATTTATCCCCACTAAATATTTTTTAAAGAATTATTACATAATGAGGTAATTATATAGCTTACCTGATTTCCTCGCAGCATTCCATAATTCATACAATAATTAACAGATACTAATTATAAAAAGATTATATTAAACCCTGTTTCTTCAGGAAATTCCGGGTCCTAATCAAGATTAACAGGTTGTGGGAAAAATTTTTAATCATCCCCCTTTTTTAACATTTATTCCTTTCTCCACCCAGTCCCATCTTTAGTGTCTTCCAAGGTAATCCCTATCTTGTTCAATCCTTCTCTGATAAGATCCGCAGCCTCCCAGTCCTTCTGATCGCGGAATTTATTTCTTAAACTAATAATCAAATCCATTAATTCCGCTTCCTGCCCGCCTTTTTGGCGTTCACTCTCAAAGCGAAGTCCCAAAATATCTCCACCTAAAAACGTGTAAAGATGATCGGCACTGGCTACCTCAGTCTCACTAAGAGAAGCAGTTTCCATCTTTTCGTTTACATATTTACTCAAATCAAAGAGAACAGAAAGAGCTTCGGCGGTATTGAAATCATTTTCCATGGCCTCAAAAAAACGGGTCTTGAATTCCTTCCATTTTCCCTGCAGTTTGATTTCTTTATTTTTATTATTTAACAGATCTCGTATCTTTTCAACGTTGCGCAGTAACCTTTGATATCCTTTCTGGGCGGCAGTTAACGCTTCCTCTGAAAAAATCTGAGGAGATCGGTAATGGCCCTGCAGGACAAAAAATCGAACCGTCATAGGATCGTACGTATTAATTAAATCTTCTATACTAATAAAATTCCCCAAAGATTTACTCATTTTCTCATCTTCTACTCGTACCATATTATTATGCATCCAATAACGCACAAACTGTTTTCCGGTGGCTGCTTCACTCTGAGCAATTTCGCACTCATGGTGGGGGAATTGATTATCCAACCCGCCTCCATGAATATCCAGGGTAGGCCCAATGTACTTCATGGACATTACCGAGCATTCCAGATGCCAGCCCGGATACCCCTCTCCCCAGGGCGATTTCCATTTCATGATATGTACATCATCCGCTTTTTTCCAAAGAGCAAAATCTGCTGCCTGTCTTTTATCTTCGGCTGTTTTCACCCTGGTTCCATGGATAAGCTCGTCTACCTTTCTGCCGGCTAACTTTCCGTACTCTTTAAATTTTGAAATATCAAAGTATACGTTTCCATCAGTCTGATAGGCATACCCTTTATCCAGAAGAGTTTGTACTAATTCAATCATCTCCGGAATGTGTCCGGTAGCCCGGCAGGATATATCCGGTCTCTGACAGTTCAATAAATCCATATATTTAAAATAAATTCTTTCATACTTCTGGGCAATTTCCACCGGTTCCAATTTTTCCAGACGTGCCTTTTTCTGCACTCTGTCCTCACCCTCATCTTCACCCAGCAAGTGCCCTACATCCGTAATATTCTGCACATACCGTACTTTGTATCCGGAGGCTCTTAAGAAACGAACCACGATATCAAATGATACATAACTTTTGGCATGGCCCAGATGAGGATCATCATAGACAGTAGGACCGCACACATACATACCTACAAAGGGCGGATTAAGAGGAGTGAATTTTTCCTTGGTCTTAGTCAGGGTATTATAAATCTTAAGCATGGTATCCTTCCATTTTCCTTGATTAATTCTCAGGTTTACTATATCTTAAATTTATCATGAAATATAATCAATATCAACTTTTTTCTGAAAATCTGTCCATCCCTTTTACCATTTCCCTAATCGGTCTCACTTCCATTACCACCCAAATTCTTATCATAAGAGAGATGTCAACCATTTTTCAGGGGAATGAACTTTCTCTGGGAACCATCCTGGGGGTCTGGCTGCTCTGGACCGGAATCGGTAGTCTGCTGTTTCCCCAGATACCACTATTAAAAAACCATCCCTTAAAAAAAATTTCCCTGATTCAATTAATCCTAACCATAATGCTTCCTTTGCTTCTTTTATTTATTCGATCCTCTAAATATATACTTTTTTTAACTCCGGGTGAAATAATCGGCTACATGCCCATGTTGATTATTTCCTTGGTGGTTCTGGCCCCTTTCTGCCTGCTCTCAGGTTTACTCTATACCACTTCCTGTCAGTGGGTGGAAAAAATAAGTGCAAAAGGATCCCGATCCATTGCCCGGGTCTATGTATGGGAAGGTGTGGGAGCCGCCCTGGGAGGATTACTGGCAAGTCTTTTTTTGATTAATTTCCTGACTCCAATTAAGATATTAATTATTTTAGCTGCCTTAAATCTTATCGCTGCCCTCTCTAATCATACGCTTAATTTTATCAGGACTAAATATCTGCGGATTATGGGGATAGTATTACTACCCTGCCTTTTTCTTCTCATAGGATTCTTTTATTCACCTGCAATCCAATCCTTTTGTGATCAGCTTCTCTGGAAAGGATACCATCTTATTAAAACCACCAATACTCCTTTTGGTAATATTGCGGTTACCAAAACCGGGAAACAAATATCACTGTACCATAACGGATTGCATCTTTTTACCTTGCCGGATCAGCTTTCCGCAGAAGCTTCTGTTCATTACTCTCTGCTCCAGTATAAAAATCCCCAGCAGGTGCTTCTGGTGGGCGGTAATGTACAGGCATCTATGGCTGAAGTACTCAAATATTCTTCTGTCACCTCTCTCTATTATGTTGAACTCGATCCTGCCCTTATCACCTATGCGCTGCACTACGGTAATTCCAATGCCTCCAGAATTATTTCAGATCCCCGGGTAACCATAAAAAACCTTGATGCCCGTTTGTTCATAAAGCAAACAAAGAAAAAATTTGATCTGATTATATTTAATCTGCCTCCTCCTTACACTGCTCAATTAAACAGATTTTACACCCTTGAATTTTTCCGGGAAGTGAAAAAAATTCTGAAAAAAGATGGCATTATAACACTTAGTTTAGAAGGAGCAGCCAATGTTATTTCTCCTGAACTTTCCGATTACCTGGGTATGATCCGAGCAACCCTGAAAAAAGTATTTCCGGTAATGGTGATACTTCCGGGTGAAACTATCCATATATGTGCTTCTCCAAATAACCAGTACCTCACTTCTGACCCGGATGTGTTAGTGCAACGTCTGCAAAAAAGACATATCAACACAGAGTTTATAAGAGAATATTATCTTCCCTACCAGCTTTCCCGGGAGCGAAGAGAGTATGTGGTAAATAATATCAAACCAGTATCAGAATCAGCTATAAACAACGATTTACATCCCCGGGGATACTACTATCATATTCTTCTCTGGTCAACAGCCTATATGGGAGGATTCAAACAAATATTTTTCTTTTTTTCCCGCTTTACCCTTTGGCAAATAATCTCATTTTTTATAATTATTATTCTAATGATTTATATATTCAAAAGAAACAATGCTCACTCCTTATCAAAATGGAGTATGGGCGTTTCCCTAGTAGGGGTAGGATTTAGTGAGATTTCCCTGGAATTTATAATAATACTCGCTTTCCAGATTTTGCATGGTTATGTATACCAAATGCTGGCAGTGTTGATTGCCGGGTACATGATAGGATTGACCCTTGGTGGCTGGGCAGGATATAAGTTACGGGTTAAAAATAAAAAAATTATTCTGCTTTTTAAGAATATTCAATTGTTTATGATTTTTCTTCCTCTACTTATTGGAATAATTATCAATTTTTTCCATAGTATAAATATATTTAGCACCAGTACGGCTTTTGTAGCCTTCCCCTTTACTATCATTTTAATTGTCTGTGGTTTTCTGGGAGGATTTCAATTTGTCCTGGCAAATCATTTATTTTTCATCTTCAGGCACTCTGTCTCAAAAACTGCCGGTCCCCTTTATTGTCTGGATCTTTTAGGGTCAGCTGGAGGAGTGCTTCTTACCAGTGCTTTTTTTATTCCCATACTGGGAATTAATAAAACCTTGATGATTCTGGCATTTCTGAACTTTGCCGGATTTATACTGTTAAAAATATCATTAAAAAATAACCTTGATTGACCCTGATTAACCTGATTGACCCTGATATATAGGATTAAGAGGATTTACTAGATTTCAAAAAAAATGTTGGGGGTTATAAAAATATATATTATTATTAAAAATAAATAT
>CAZKMO010000123.1:0-2518 GCA_964554015.1 uncultured bacterium | reverse complement strand
AATCAAGGTACTGCTTCTTTTTCGGTTTTTACAGTTTTGGATTCTTTCTTTTCTTCCTGCTTTACTCTTACCACAAAACAGCTGTTGGGACATTTTTCTACTGCTTTCTCTAAATCTTTAAGGAGATCTTTACTCTTTTTAGTATGGATGACCGGCAGTTTCCCTTCCATGGTTATTATTTCATTTTCTACAATTTTTTCTCGAGCACACAATCCACATCCAATACAGCCAACTTTACATACCGATTTTACCGCTTTGCCAAAATCTTGAGAAATACAACCCAGATATACTTCCTGGGATTTAGGAATCAAGATTATGATACCTCGGGGGCAGGTTTCCACACATTTTCCGCATCCGGTACATTTTTCCTCATCCACCACGGGAAGATCATCAGCACCCATGGATAAGGCATCAAAGGGGCAAACTGCCACACAGCTTCCATATCCCAGGCACCCGTATATACAACCTTTATCAGCATTATTTATCAGGGTCGCTGCCGTACAATCTTCAATACCTTGATATATTGCCCTCTTTTCGGAAGTTTTATTACCTCCCTGGCACTGAATTACTGCTATCTTGGATTCAACTGATTCTGCTTTAATTCCCATAATTTCTGCAATTGCCTGGGTAACTTTCTCCCCTCCAGCAACACAATTGGTCACATCATATTTGCCTTCTACCACTCCTTCTGCAAATGCAGGGCATCCCGGAGCACCGCAGGCCCCGCAATTAGCCCCGGGAAGAACACTTTCAATTTTTTGTATACGGGGGTCTTTTTCAATTCGAAAAATTTTGGAGGCTAATCCCAAACCCAAACCAAAAATCAACCCTAATCCTCCTACAATAATCAAAGCAGAAATTATTGAAAAACTCATCTGCAATTTCTCCTGCAAATATTACCGTCATTAAAAAAAGGCTTTCCAAAAAGTTTGATTATATGAGAAAATTTCATTTTTATCGGATTTATCAGTCTTCGCTTCCACTCAGACTAATAAAAAATAACTTTTTGTACAGCCTTTTTAATTAAAACTAAGTATAAATTTATTTATTCGCTTCTTAAATTATTTATCTTCCAGTCAACCCATTTTTTCAGTCGTACATCCATGGTACCGGCTTTATTATAATTTTCAATTGCTTTATTGATATTACCCATATTTTCATATGCCTGACCAATTTCAATATAAGCATTGGCAAAATCTTTATTATATTTCAGACAATCATTAGCTGCACTTAAAGCTTGTTGACTCCTTCTCACATTATTATAGGCTTTGGCTAAATAATAATGAATAGCATAATAATTTGGTTTAATCATCACAGCTTTTTCCAAATTCTCAATAGCTTTATTATTATCTCCCAAATCAATCATTACCTTACCTAAGGCATAATAGGCATTAAAATAGTTTGGATTAATTTCTATCGCTTTATTAAAAGCACTTACAGCTTTTTTATACTCTTTATTTTTATTGTATATGTATCCAATCTGATAGTAAGCTCTCTCATTTGTGGAATCGTACTTTACCACTTTATGAAAAAAGTTTATGGCTTTACTATCCTTATCTAGATCAGAATATAATGAGGCTAGATTATAATAGGCCGAAGAATAGGTTGAATCATATGTTATGGCTTGTTCAAAGGCTGCTCTAGCATCCTCATAATTTCTTAATTTTTTTAATGCTATTCCTCTGCCCACATATGCTTTTGGATTTTCTGGATTTAAAGATAATGACTGGTTAAACTCCTCCAAAGCTTTATCATACTGGCCTACTCGTAAAAAATCATTACCATCATTTATAGCTTTTTTTGCTTGCTGTTCTTGATTGCCTAATGCCAGTATTTTATTCTTCAAATCATCGATTTCCTTAGAGATACTGTCATATTTTTCCTTTACTGTATTATATGCATCTAAATTACCGGCATCATTGGCATTCTGCATTTCTTGAACATATTCATTCCGTTTTTGTACTAGCTTTTCTAATTCTTCCGTTAAGGAATCAACGGTTTGAGCATATAAAAAACCGACAACAAATATTAATCCGAGAAGTGTTATAATGAAATTATTCTTTTTCAATACCTTCATGCTTTCAATCCTCCCATTTTATTATGGTATTCAATATACATTCCAGTGCCGAAGGGGGGATTCGAACCCCCACACCCTTACGAGTACTGCCCCCTCAAGACAGCGTGTCTACCAATTCCACCACTTCGGCTAGAAATTACTGCCTTTAATCCCCAGGTTGGTTTTCAGTATTCTGATTGCCACTGCTTCCTGGAGCCTCAGGTAATATTGCAGCTGGAGTTGAAGTTCTCTCCGGTTCATTTTCCATTACCTGTTGAACCATACTTCTCTGTTCTGATCTTTGTCCTTTTCTAATAAGCCCAATTAAAACAGCTGTAGATGCAAATCCTATCCCCAGCCACATAGTTATTTTTGCTAAAAATGTTGCTGTTCCTCTGCCACCAAAAGCTCCCATACCTCCACCGCCGAGTTTTTCGAGGATTTTATAATGCGAGATGGTTT
>CAZKMO010000122.1:0-10381 GCA_964554015.1 uncultured bacterium | reverse complement strand
AAATCAGTTACCAAGTCACTTAAGGATATAACCAGAATTACAGAAGAGATAAAAGATGGTAATTTATCAATAGAAGTCCCTACTTTACAAGTTGATGATGAAATCAATAGAATGCTTAAGTCATTTAAAGATATGGTACAATCTTTAAATGGCTTTATAGTACAAATAAAAGAAGGTGCACAAAAATTAGCTGCTGCATCGGGACAAATCTCCACTTCAGTAAGTGAAATTGCAGCGGGAGCAACAGAGACTGCTTCAGCTGCCAATGAAACCAGTACAACGGTGGAAGAGGTAAGACAAACTGCAAAGGACTCCAACCAGAAGGCAAAGGATGTCACTCAAAGTGCTCAGAAAGTGGTTGAAATATCTCAAAACGGTAGTCAATCAGTTGCGGATACCATTGAAGGTATGCATCATATTGAAGATCAAATGGGGAGTTTAGCAGAAAGTATCATGAAATTAAGTGAACATGGCCAGGATATTGGTGAGATAATTCTCACAGTAGAAGATGTGGCTGAACAATCCCGACTTTTAGCTGTTAATGCTTCTATTGAAGCAGTAAAAGCGGGAGAATATGGTAAAGGATTTGCTGTAGTTGCGGAAGAGGTTAGAAAGTTGGCAGAGAAATCAAAGCATGCAACCACCAGGGTCCGATCAATTTTAGATGATATTCAGAATGCAACCAGTGAAGCAGTGATGCAGACAGAGCAAGGTAATAAGGCAGTGGAGGCGGGAGTGAAACAATCCAAAAGAGCAGGAGAGTCAATACAAAAATTAACCGAAAATGTAACACTTGCATCACAATCAACTACCCAAATTGCTGTCTCCAGTCAGGAACAGCTGGTAGGAATGGATCAGATAGTTTCTGCCATGGAAAACATTAAGAATGCAAGCAGCCAGAATGTTAATGCTACCAAACAAGTGGAAGAAGCAACTGCTGAACTGTATCAATTTGGAAAACAATTAACCGAATTACTGCAGAAATATAATCTATAGATATAAAATAAATTGGGAGATTACCAATGAATGTTCAAGATTCTGATTTTTATAAAGAGCTCTTAGAAGTATTTATATTAGAAGGGCAAGAACATATTGATACCATGAAGAGATGTTTACAAGAGCTAGAGCAAAAAAATGAATCAGATGATACCAAAGGGGTATATGAAGAAATTAAACGTGCAGCTCATAGTTTAAAGGGAGCTGCCAGAACGGTTGGCTTTGAAAATCTGGAGTCGGTAGGATATGGTTTTGAAAAATTGTTTGGTAGAATGGGTGGATCTGATATTATGATATCAGAAGAAATTGCCAAAAATCTTAAGAGCGCTTTTGATGCTCTAGAAAAAATGATTATAGCACTAAAAGAGAATGGCAAGGAAAGTGTTGATAATCATGAAGCTTTAAGCTTAATCGAGAAAGTAGAAAACATTATAAGTTAGTCATTTCTTCTCAGGTGATACTATGAATGATACAGATAAAGATTTTTTTGAAGAACTTCTTTCCATGTTCAAAATTGAAGCTGAAGAACATATTAAGAAAATATCGAATGGATTAATTGAGCTGGAAAAATGTGAAGATGATGAGGTATATAGTAAGATTATTGATACTATTTATAAAGAAATGCATAGTCTTAAGGGTGCGGCTCGGGCAGTTAATATGAAAAATGTGGAAACCATATGCCAAACCTCTGAGGATGTATTCTCTTCTATAAAACAAGGTGAGACAGAATTAAATTCGCAATCATTTGATATATTACATATAGCAATCGATTCCCTAAGTGATATGATTTTATCTGGGAAGGAAATTAATATATCTGATATATTATTCAAACTTAATCGGATCATCAAAGAAAAAGTCAAGAAAAAAGATACTAAGGTTAAAGAACGACCTAAAGAGAAAAAAGTCGAACAGCCACTCCCGAAACAAGTAAAAGAAAAAGAATCTCCTGAAGAAAAAACTGTCCAATCTCCTCAAAAAGTTGAAAAAGAACCTGATGCAAATAAAAAGCCAGAAAAAAGTCAGCCTGCTGCAGAAAGAGATATTTCATTTATATCTGATACCATCCGTGTTTCAACTTCAAAATTAGATTCGATTATGTACGAAGCTGAAGAAATGTTATCAACAAAATTAGCAGCAGATCAACAGACTTTTGATATCGGATCAATAAAGAATACTATTACTAATTTAAAAATAGAATGGGAAAAACAAATAAATGATATAAAAACAGCAAAAAGAATTGTAAATGATTATATCAGCAAAGATACGTTTTCCAATATTAAATTTTTAAATGTTTTTGATTTTTTTGATAGATCTCTTACTACAATAAAAAATATTGAAAACAGGTTGTATTCTTTATTAAAACTTACCGAGCAGAATTCCGGCCAGATTGGAACCAGAATCAATACTTTACTGGAAGATATGAAAAAGGTATTAATGCTTCCCTTTTCAACTTTATTAAAAACCTTTCCCAAAGTTGTCAGAGATATTGCTCGGGATCAGAAAAAAGAGATTGATTTAGTAATCAAGGGTAGTACAATCGAAGTAGATAGAAGAATTCTGGAGGAAATGAAAGATCCCTTTATCCACTTATTGAGAAACTGTATTGATCATGGTATTGAAACTCCTAAAGAGAGGACTAAAAAGAAAAAAGATAAAAAGGGAACCATTACCATTTCTATTTCCCAGAAAAGAAATGGAATGATAGAAATCATTCTTTCTGATGATGGAAGTGGGATTGATGCTGAAAAAGTAAAGGAGGTAGCGGTTAAACGGGGAATAATTTCAGCTGAAGATGCGGAAAAACTCAGTGATAATGATAAAAGATTATTAATTTTCGAAACAGATGTATCAACCAGTCCCATAATCACAGATGTTTCAGGTAGAGGATTGGGATTGCCCATTGTCCGGGAAAAAGTTGCAAGTCTGGGTGGTTCCATACAGTTAAAAAGTGATGTGGGAAAAGGAACCTATTTTATTATGAACTTACCCATAACCTTAGCTACTTTTCGGGGTATTGTTTTTAAGGTACACGGCGAATCATTTGTTATTCCTACCTCCAGTGTGGAAAGAGTTATTAGAGTAAAAAAAGAAGATATCAAAACTGTAAGAAATAGAGAAACGATAACTTATGATGGTGATCCAATCTTATTTGCCCGTATGGAAAAAGTTTTAAAGCTTCATGAAAAGAAAGGAATGGCTGAAGAAAAGAATTTCTTGCAAACCTTAATACTTAGTCGTGGGAATAAAAAATATGGATTTACTGTTGATGAGATAGTAAATGAGCAGGAAGTATTAGTAAAGAATCTTGGTAAGCAGTTAAGCAGAGTTCCTAATGTTTCTGGAGTGACCATGATGGGAAATGGTAAAATTATACCCATCCTAAATGTTTCCGATTTGATGAAATCAGCAGTTTATGCATCCACTGTAGAAACCTATGAACGAATAAAAAGGGAGAAGAAAGAGGTGAAAAAAAATATTTTGATAGCAGAAGATTCTATAACCTCAAGGACATTATTGAAAAATATCCTACAATCCGTTGGATATAATGTAAAAACAACTGTAAATGGTGCGGAAGCTTATTCGGAAGTTACCACCAATAAATTTGATTTAGTGGTTTCTGATATTGAAATGCCCCGCATGAATGGATTTGAATTAGTTTCAAAGATTCGTAAAAATAAGGATACCAAAGAAATCCCGGTTATATTGGTGACAGGTTTGGAATCAGATGAAGATAAGAAAAGAGGAATTGATGTGGGTGCGGATGCATATATTGTTAAAAGAAGTTTTGATCAAAGTAATTTATTAAATATTGTAAGTAAACTGATTTAATATAAAAAAAATGATTAAACTTTTAATTACAGAAGATTCGAAGGTAATAAGAAGATATTTAGAAGAATTATTTTCTAATGAACCTGATTTTGAGGTTGTGGGTACTGCTCAGAATGGTGCTGAGGCAGTGAAAATGGTAGGAGCTCTAAGGCCGGATGTTATCACCATGGATATTCATATGCCAGTTATGAATGGTTTTATTGCTACCAGAAAAATTATGGAGAAAAACCCGACTCCTATTGTTATTGTGAGTGCCAGTTATAATCCAGATGAAGTGGAGAAAACCTTTAAAACCATGGAGGCAGGTGCAGTTGCAGCCATGGAGAAACCTCAAGGATTAGCAACACCGGATACTGATCTTTATGTCAGAGAGTTGATTCAAACTGTCAGGACCATGTCAAAAGTTAAGGTTGTTCGACGGTGGGAAAAAGATAAATTTAAGAAAAAATCTAAACCTCCTCTACCTGAACCAGAAGTCATATCTGAAAAAGAACCAATTTATAAAAAACCAAAAATTTCTACTAAAAAAATATCAATTGTTGCTATAGGGGCCTCTACGGGAGGACCAATAGTATTGGAAAAAATTTTATCCGGTTTGCCCAAGGATTTTCCCGTACCTGTTGTTATTGTACAACATATTGCCAAAGGATTTCTTCCTGGTATGGCCAGTTGGCTGAGCACCAGAAGTGGATTCAATGTTAGAATTCCTGATCAAGGAGAATTTGTTCAACCTCATAGTGCTTATTTGGCACCTGATGGATTTCAGATGGGCATTGATCAAGAATTTAGAGTATTACTAAGCGATGATTATTCTAATTCTATTTTGATACCCTCTGTCTCATATCTTTTTAAAGAAGTGGCAGAATCATTTGGGGAACATGCAATAGGTGTCTTATTAACCGGTATGGGGAGAGATGGTGCAAAAGAACTTGGATTGATTAAAGAAAGGGGAGGAATTACGATTGTACAGGATAAAGAAAGTTCTATTATTCATGGGATGCCTGGAGAAGCAATAAGATTAGGTTCTCATAAGTATATCCTTCATGTAGACACTATTGCATCTAAAATAGTTTCCCTAGTCAGTTAGGGGGGAATAACATACAAAATTAAAGGTATAATTTATGGCAAATGATTCAATAAATATTGGAGTAGAAATACTTATAGTTGAAGATAGTCCTACTCAGGCTTTACATTTAAAACATATATTAGAAAAAAACAATTATTCTGCCCATATCGAAAGAAATGGAAGTGATGCCTTAAAATACATGAGAAAACAGAAACCTACAATAGTAATAAGTGATATTTTGATGCCTGAGATGGATGGATATGAATTATGTCGGCAAATACGTTCCGAGGATAATTTAAAGTATATTCCAGTAATCTTATTGACCCAGTTGTTTGATCCCCGGGATGTTATCAGAGGGCTTCTAAGTGGAGCAGATAATTTTGTTACCAAACCGTATAGTGAACAGTTTCTTATTTCCCGTATTCAATATATTCTAGCTAATCAGGAGTTAAGAAGAAATTCTATTACCGAAATGGGGATAGAAATATTTTTTGCCGGTCAAAAGCATTTTATTACTTCTGATCGTATGCAGATTCTTGATCTTTTATTTTCAACCTTTGAGAATGCGGTGCAGAGAAATCAAGAACTGGAAGAGGCAAATAAAGAACTCCGTAAAGCTCTGGAAACAATTGAAGCAATAAATGAAGTAGCCGAAAAGTTAAATAGAATGTTAATGCCAGAGGATGTGGCAGAAGCAATTGCAGTAGGGGTAAAAAAACTTATCGATTATGACGACTGCCGAATCTATTTGATCGATGATGAAGAGCAGTTTCTTATCCCGGTATTTTATGGCAAGAGTAAAATTGATCTAGACAAAAAAGAAAAAATAGATAAATTAAAGGAAAAAGTAGGCAAGGGTATAATCGGAACCACATATTCCAAAGGTAAAGCTGAATTAATAGGAGATGTCTCTAAACATCCCAAAGCCTTTTATAATAAAAATGAAAAGCCAGCAGATGAATCAATTCTGGCTGTTCCCATGCAGTATGAAGATAATATTTTAGGAGTAATCGTCCTTATAAAATCCGGATTACATCAGTTTACCCAGGCCGATCTTCGTACCCTCACTATTCTGGCCGGGCAGGCTGCTGTAGCCATCGAGAATGCCCGACTGTTGCAGCAGGAAAAGCGACAGACCAGACAGCTTTCCTTGATTAATGAGGTTACCAAGAAAGCGGTATCCACCTTAAATATTGCTGAACTTTGTCATCATGTTATTGAATCTTTAAGTGATGAATTTGAAGATACGCATATCATATTAATGCTTAATAATGAGGAAGATAATAAATTATACATACAAGCTCACAATGGTCCCTTTAGCAAATATCTTTCCCAAAAGAAATATTTTGATGATGGTATTATTGGGAAGGCAGTTAAAAGCGGCAAAGCAGTTTTTATTAATAATATAAAAAATGAATCAGGCTATAAAGAAATTATACCTGGAATACAATCGGAACTGGTAGTACTGATTAAGAAAGGGGATAAACTTTTAGGCGCCTTAAATCTGGTCAGCAGCAAAATTAATTATTTTGATGAGAAAGATCTCACTATGATGACTATGATTGCTGATCAGGTAGCAATGGGGATAATTAATGCTCGTTTATATGAGAGTGAAAAAGACAGCAAAGAAATTGCTCAGAGTGCTAATCGGGCTAAAAGTGAATTTCTGGCCAATATGAGTCATGAAATACGAACACCTATGAACAGTATTATAGGTTTTTCAGATTTACTTTTACAAGAAAATTTACCTGATGATTTGGTTGATTTTATTAGAACCATAAAAATTAACGGCGAAGGCTTGTTGCAAATAATAAATCAGATTTTAGATTTGGCAAAAGTTGAAACCGGGAGAATGGAAGTTGACAATCAAGAATTTGATCTGGAAGAGCTGATAGATAATGTAACTCAACTTTTAAGACCAAAAGTGTTGGATAAAGGATTGACTTTTAAATTAAATAAGAATCCTCAAAATTTACCGATTATCAATGCCGATAGTTTGAAAATACGTCAAATTATGGTAAATCTAATTGGTAATTCTATAAAATTCACGGAAGAAGGAAAAATTGAATTAGATGTCTTTATCAAAGAAAAAAAGAATAATAAAGCTCAATTATTAATGAATGTCAAGGATACAGGTATAGGAATTAAATCGGAAAAGAAAGATTTAATTTTTGAATCATTTACGCAAGTTGATGCATCCATAACCAGGAGATTTGGCGGAACCGGACTTGGTTTATCTTTATGTAAGCAGATGATAAATTTATTGAACGGAGAAATCTGGCTGGAATCAGAAGAAGCTAAGGGAAGTACATTTTCATTTTCAATTCCTGTTGAAGTTATAGCCAGTAAAGAAAAGGCCAAAGAAAAACAAGTTAAAACAGAGAAAATCAAAGTTAAAACCCCGAAAATTCTGGATTCCACTACTTTATCCAATGTTAAGAAGATCAAGGAAGGATCGATCCAACCCAGTGTGTTGCTTATTGAAGATAATGGGAGTGCCCTGGAATTATTACAGCGGTATTTACAAAAAGACGGGTACAAAGTGTACTGCAGTACCTCCGGTGAAGATGGAATTATACAAGCCAAATTTTATCGACCTGATGCGATAATTCTGGAAATACTTTTACCGGGTAAGATTGACGGCTGGGAGGTTTTACAAAAATTAAAAGCAGGCACTCTTACCAAAGATATACCTGTTCTGGTCTACTCCGTTTTATCTAATCAGAAAAAAGCTTTTAGTATGGGCGCAGTGGAATATATTGAAAAACCAGCTAAAGAAAGTGAATTATTAGAAAAACTGCATCAATTTATTGGAATGCCTGAAATCAAGAAGAAAGAAATTATTGTGGTTGATGATGATGATGCTGTACTTACCTTTTTTGAGAAAATATTGATGAAAAGAGATCTTAAGGTTAAAACATTTAATAGTGGAAGTGATGCTATTAATTATGTCAAGGAGAATAGTGAGATCTCTTTGATTATTCTTGATCTTCTTATGCCGGGAGTGGATGGGTTTGATGTTTTGGAGGTGGTTAAAGAATCGGAAAAAACCAAAGATATACCAGTAGTAATTTATACTAGTAAAAAACTGACACCTCAGGACAAAAATAAATTAAGTCATAATTATGAATTATTACTACAGAAAACTCATGAAACTCCGGAAACCCTTATGAATCAACTTAATGACTTAATATCAGAAAGAGGAGTTAAACCGAGAGAAAAGAGAAAACCAATTATTATACCAAAGAAAAGTAAAATTCTGCTTGCTGATGATGATCCTTCCGGTCAGAAATTAATGAAGCATATCTTGGACAGAATGGGTTATGAAGTGGAGCTGGCAGAACATGGTATTAAGGTTTTAGAATTACTAGAGAAGTCTTCTTTTGATGTTGTACTTATGGATATGGAAATGCCTAAAATGGATGGCTTTACTGCAACTAAAAAAATTCGAGAACAGGATAAATATAAGGAACTCCCCATAATTGCCCTTACTGCGCATGCAATGAAAGAACATAAACAAAAGACCTTGAATGCCGGTTGTACTGATTATATTTCAAAACCTATTGATCAAGAGAAACTCAGTAAACTATTAGATAAATATATTTCAAAACCTGAAGAGATGGAAGAAAAAGTTCCTCAAGAAGAGAAGGAACCAGCACTGGAAGAATCGACCTTTGTTGATACGTCAGATCCCATGATGCAGGAATTACAGGAATTTTTTAAGGAGGATATAACCAAAAAAGTTAAAAAGTTTAAAGAGGATTTTAAAGAAAAGGATATTGATGAGGTAATAAGATTTGGTCATTCTTTAAAAGGGACAGCAGCTTCTTATGGATTTCCACAATTTTCCAAGATTGGAAAAGAAATTGAAGATACTGGTAGAGAAGGTGATTGGGAGAAATTAAAAGAATTAAAAGAGGTTGTTATTTCTGAATATGAGAATCTTATGGAGAATAATAAGTGAAACCTGAAGAAATTACTATATTGACCGTTGATGATAATCCTTCTAATATTAGACTTTTAACTCATTATATGGAAAGAGAAGGGTATAATGTCATTACTGCTGAAGATGGTTTTGAAGGTTTTAAAGCTGCTATTAAATATCATCCGGATTTGATATTATTAGATGTTATGATGCCTGGTACAGATGGTTATGAGGTATGTGAACTTTTAAAAACCGAAGAAGAAACCCGGGATATCCCAGTTGTTTTTCTTACTGCCAAAGCAGAAGCCGAAGATAAGATTAAAGGATTTGAGATGGGTGCGGTTGATTATATAATTAAACCTTTTAACCTTATCGAAGTATCAACTCGAGTAAAACATCATCTGAAATTAACCATCTTTAGTAAACAAAATAAAATACTAAAAGAGAATTTTTTTAACTTTCTTACTGAATTCGGACGTTCTATAAGTAATGAGTTTATTTGTAAAAATAATTTTAAATATTTGAATACTTTAGAACAGCACCTGGAAAAAATTAATGATGTTAAAGAAGTACCTGATGGTTTAAAAAAGAAGATAAATGAAATTTTTAAACAAATAACTTATATTAAATCATTTTCTGATAAGATTAATAAATATTCGGAAGAGAATGATAATCAGGAGATTATTTTTTTACCTGATCTTATTAAAGAAATTATTCACATTTTATCTTTAGAGATTTATGAGTTTGTCACTATCAAGTTAAAAGCTGATGAGGCAAAATTAAATTTAAAATGCAGAAAAGAGATTTTATCTTTATCCTTGATTAATCTTCTATATAATATTGCCATGGTCTATGATGATGATGTTGATATAAATATTACTTTATCTTCCAAATCTTTACCTGAGAATTTGAAAGAAGACGTTAATGGTGAAATAAAAGAGAAATATGCTAAAGTAAATATAAATTGTAGTAATATATGGGATGACAAGGAAGAAATTATTAAGGCAAAAAATCTCTTTTTAGAAACAAAAATTGAGAAAAATATTGGCATTACCTTATCAGCTACAGATATGCTAGTAAGGAATATAGGGGGAGCTACGGAGTTTGCTATTGATGGTAATTTTAATGCTGCTTTGTACTTTCCTTTAGAGTAGTTTTTAAAAATTAACTAAAACTATTTTCAAATTTTATATTTCGAGTTTCATTTTAAAAGACAGGGATGTACGTGACCTCCAAAAAAGCTAAGCTTCTTAGAGAAGCTTAGCTTTTTTTTGCATGTAGTAAAAACCCTGACAAAATTTGGAATAATGTCAGGGTTTTACTATTTATCATTTTAGATTTGAAAGATTCGTAAATTTATATTCACCCCCTTAATCCCCCTCTTTTTGGAAAAAGAGAGGGGGAAATCAAAATCTGTCAGATCCGGATTAACATCTATTTCATCAGCAGCATCTTTCGCATTTCAGTATAAGCATCGCTTTTGAGCAGGCAAATATACATGCCAGAGGGCACAGGCTGTCCGGCGTCATTTTTAGCATTCCAGATCACTTCATGGGTGCCGGCAG
>CAZKMO010000121.1:0-10718 GCA_964554015.1 uncultured bacterium | reverse complement strand
GACCCTGTCAGGGTGTCGAAAACACTGAAAAAAGAAACATGTTTTTCTTGCAAAGTAATATATTAATCATTAATTTTCTTTAAAATAAAATTTTATATAAAGAGGTTTCTATGAATCCGACACCTATACTTGAGATCAGAAACCTGGGGCTTCGCCTGGGAAATAAATCTATACTAAATAATTTAAGTATGGATTTCTGGCCTGGATATGTACATGCAGTGGTTGGTCCCAATGGAGCCGGTAAATCTACACTTGCCTCCACTATTATGGGACTTTCCGGATACACTCACTTTACAGGTGATATTGTCTTTGAAGGAAAATCGATTCGTAAACTTTCAATTGACCAGCGTGCCCAAAAAGGAATAACCCTGGCCTGGCAGGAACCTGCCAGATTTGAAGGATTGAGCATTCAAGGTTTTATTCAGGCCGGAACCAAGGAGAAATCAACTGAAAAAGTGCGGGAAGTACTGGAATTGGTAGGACTAAATCCGGATACCTATCTGAACCGAGCAGTTGATACTACGTTATCCGGAGGAGAGAGAAAACGAATAGAGCTTGCTTCCCTAGTAATCATGAAGCCAAAACTGGTTATAATGGACGAACCGGATTCCGGTATAGATGTGGATGCTTTACATCGTATTTTTAAGGCAATTCAAACGCTTAAAAAAAGCGGAAGTACAGTACTTTTGATTACCCATAGCTTGACGGTTCTCAAACAGGCTGATCACGGGTTTCTTATCTGCTGCGGGAAATTACTGGAAAAAGGAAGTATTGAAAAATTAGAAAATTTTTTTGAAGATAAATGTATTCCCTGTGATCATAAAAATGAACCGGTATTGGAGAGTACAAATGAAGGAAAATGATTTAATAAGAAAAATGTATGAGAGTTTGGGAGAATCCCATAAACATGGCCCTGGTGTAGCTCATGTGGAAATTCACCATAATAAAGTACTAGGGCTTCATCTGGTTAAGGGGCTTCATATTGAAGCCAAAGAACTGAAGCAGGGAATCGAAGCTGAAATAGTGGTGGAAAAAAATGTTAAGATCGAAAAACCGGTGAAAATTTGTTTTGGAATGATACCGGAAAAAGGAATTCAGGAGATTACCATTCACACCACTATTCATGATAATGCTAAGGTGGGCATTATTGCCAGCTGCACCTTTCCTTTTGCCAAGGAAGTTATTCATACCATGGATGCGGAACTGACCATTGGTAGGAACGCAACCTATTCCTATATTGAACGACATGTGCATGGGCCTCAGGGAGGAGTGAAGGTAATTCCCAAAGCAAAAGTCCACCTTAAAGAAGGAGCACGATTTCGAACCGATTTTGAGTTGATTAAAGGAATGGTGGGGGAAATTGACATAGATTATGAGGCTCTGGGTGAGGCTAAAAGTATTCTGGAAATGAATGCCCGGGTAAGTGGAAGGGGCAGTGATATAATCAAAATAAATGAAAAGGCATCTCTGGAAGGTAATGATGCCCGGGGTGTACTGACTACTAATATTGCAGTGCGGGAACAGGCTCAGGCAATTATAAAAAACACCCTTATTGCCAAAGCTGCCGGTGCCCGGGGACATGTTGATTGTAAAGAGATTGTGCAGGATCAGGGATTGGCCAAAGCGATTCCTATGGTAGAGGTACGACATCCTAAAGCACATGTTACCCACGAAGCTGCCATAGGGAGTGTGGACTCTAAACAATTGGAGACACTAATGGCCCGGGGATTAAATGAGAATGATGCTACGGATTTAATCATTGAGGGGCTTCTTAATCCTCAGTTTTAAGTGATGGATATTTTCTTTAGGAAATTTTTAAGAATAAAAAGGAAATAAATTCGGGGAATAATTTAAGATTATTTTGCTATCACTTCAATATTCTTTATGAGTTCTTTTAAAGAATAGGGCTTATGGAGAATATTAAATTTTTTTTTCTTATGGGTGTTTCGAGGAGAAACGGGTTTGAGAAGACCACTGGAAAGAAGTATTTTTAAGTCAGGATTTTTAAGGGAGAGTTCTGCTGCTAAATCAATACCATTATTATCGGGAAGAAGTACATCCGAAAAAAGTATATCAAAGTTACCTTTTTCTTTGCTAAAAACATCCAGGGCTTCCCGGGCATCTTTAACCGCAATTACAGAGTAACCATTTCTGGTGAGGGCGATTTTTGATGTCTCTCGTATGTTAGTATCATCTTCGACCATTAAGATTTTTTTCATATATAAATCCCTTTAAAAAAATTCCTTTTTTTCGTTATTATTTCAATATGAAAATAAATGTGCACATTTTAACAGTTTTTGTACACATTTGCAATACATATTTCCCTTATTAGTGGTTTTATTTAAATATCAAATTTTATGCCAGAGGAATTATTTTTTTATTGTTTATATGGTTTTCAAAATTTATATTAAGCATGGTATGAACAGGGATATAATAAGAAAAAGAATTGTCATCAAAGGTGTGGTGCAGGGAGTGGGATTCAGACCTTTTGTCTATCGTAATGCAGTAAAACGGAATCTTAAGGGATTTGTGATGAACACCTCTAAAGGAATTGAGATTGAGGTAGAGGGAGAAAGCCAGGCGCTTGATGATTTTATTGAAACTGTAACTTCAGAATCACCCCCGCAGTCCAGGGTTACCAGTGTGAAAACAGAAAGAATGGACACTCAGGATGCAGTGGAATTTCACATTGTTCCCAGTAACCAACAAAAAGAACGTTCGGTACTCATCACACCGGATATAGACACCTGTCCAGAATGTTTGCAGGAGCTTTTTGATCCCCGGGACAGAAGATATCTATATCCATTTATTAATTGCACCAATTGTGGACCGCGTTTTACTATTATTAAAGATATTCCCTATGACCGGCCTAAGACCACCATGGCTGAGTTTACCATGTGCAAACAATGTCAGTCTGAATACCAGGATCCCCTGAATCGAAGATTTCATGCTCAGCCCAATGCCTGTCCCATCTGTGGTCCCCATATCTGGCTGAGTGATCCAAAGGGGAAGATAATGGCTGCAGAGAAGACAGTGGAACAAGCAGTTACTTTATTGAAAGAGGGAAAGATTTTAGCGATTAAAGGACTGGGTGGGTTCCATCTTGCCTGTGATGCCAGAAGTGATTCCTCGGTGTCCAGATTGAGAAAGAGAAAGGGGCGGGAGGAAAAACCTTTTGCCGTAATGGCAGGAAGTTTAAAAGCAGTTGAAAAGTTTGCCATAGTAGATAAACAAGAACTGGAAATTTTGCAATCCCCGGAAAAGCCTATTGTTTTACTGCGGAAGAGTAAGGAGTATGATTTATCTGATAAGGTTGCTCCCCGGAATAAATACATCGGGATTATGCTTGCCTATACACCCCTGCACCATCTTTTATTACATTATGATCTGGATGTACTGGTAATGACCAGTGGTAATATTTCGGATGAACCGATTGCCAAGTCGAACCAGGAGGCGCTGGAAAAATTATCCGGTCTGGCAGATTTTTTTATTTTGCATAATCGCTCCATTCAGGTGAGAGCAGATGATTCGGTTACCCGTTTTATTGACCATATTCCCCGTCCTCTACGGCGATCAAGAGGCTATGTTCCTTTTCCGGTTTTTTTAAGAAAATCTTTTCCTTCGGTTTTGGCAGTAGGGGGAGAATTGAAAAGCTGCTTTTGTTTAACCAGGGGGGATCAGGCTTTTTTAAGTCAGCACATCGGGGATCTGGAGAATGCAGAAACTCTTTCCTTTTTTACCCAAACAATTGACCATCTGAAAAAGATTCTGCAGATTGATCCGATTGCCATAATACACGATCTGCATCCTGATTATCTTTCCACCAAATGGGCTCAGAAAATCAAAGGTGTGCCTAAGATAGCTGTCCAGCATCATCATGCTCATGTGGCAGCCTGTCTGGCAGATAATGGAAGAGATGAAAAAGTTATCGGACTTATTATGGACGGAGTCGGTTATGGCGCGGACGGAAATATTTGGGGAGGTGAAATTTTACTCGCAGATGCGGAATCATATCAAAGAAGGGGGCATTTTGCTTACCGGCATATGCCCGGGGGAACCGCTGCCATTAAAGAGCCCTGGCGCATGGCAGTTGCCTATCTCTATAATGTTTTCAAAGGTGATGAAAATGAGTGTATAAAGCATCTAAAAGGTATTCCTTTCTATAAAGAAATAGGAAGGCAGAAGGTGGTCACTGTTATGCAAATGATTAAAAATTCCCTACATGTGCCTCTGACTTCCAGTCTGGGGCGGCTTTTTGATGCTGTTGCTGCCCTGGCAGGAGTGCGTTATCTGGCCCGATATGAAGGTCAGGCTGCCCTGGAACTTGAAATGCAAATGGAAGTAGAAGAAGTACAGGAAGATAATGGGGAAATTTATTTTTTTGATATTGTCGATACAGATGATACCTTTATCATATCTCCTGATAAGGCAATCTTTCATACACTGAAGGATAAAGAATCCGGTCTATCAGCAAGCAGGATCAGCTGGAAATTTCATGCAGGACTAGTAAGACTTTTTCTTGATATAGCAAGGAAAGTAAGAAAACAGACAGGTATAGATTGTGTGGTTTTAAGCGGAGGCTGCTTTTTAAATCGGTTCCTTCTGGAAAATTTAATGCAGGAGTTGGAAAAAGAACATTTTGAGGTATTAACCCATACCCAGGTACCGACCAACGATGGATGCATTGCTTTAGGTCAGGCGGTGGTGGGAATAGAAAGATTAGAAAAGGAAAAGAATAATTTGGATTAAGATAAAAAGATTATTATATTAAAAAATTAAAGCTCATTGCATATTATCTTATAATTAAAATCAATATAAAATATTTGTACATATCAAATTAAATAATTTTTATTTATAAGATTGGTTTTATCAATTGTTATAATTGAGGTCAATTATGTGTGTTGCAGTACCCATGAAAATTAAACAGAAAAAAAATGACCGGGGGATAGTTGAGATTGGTGGCACGGAGCGGGAAGTTAGTTTTAAGCTGCTGAAAGATGCCAAAATTGGGGATTATGTGATTGTTCATGCTGGTTTTGCCATTCAAAAATTGGATGAAAAGCAGGCTCTGGAAACACTGGCATTATTTAAAGAATTGGAGCAGTATAGTTGAAATATATTGACGAATTTCGTAACCAAGAGGTGGCAAAATCCATTATTAAGAATATACACCAAGAGGCAGGAGAAGGCCGGATTACTTTTATGGAAGTATGCGGAACCCATACCATGTCCATTGCCCGCTTTGGGATTCGAGATGTCTTGCCAAAAAATATTAGGTTGATCTCCGGGCCCGGATGTCCGGTGTGTGTTACCTCCAATCGCTTTATTGATTATGCAGTTGCACTCAGCAGAAGAGAGGGTACTATTATAACCACCTTTGGCGATATGATGAAAGTGCCGGGATCTTCTTCAAATTTGGAAAGGGAACACATCAGGGGAAATGACATAAGAATAGTCGGTTCAACCTTGGAGGCCTTACATATTGCCAGAGAGAATCAAGATAAAAATGTGATCTTTCTGGGAGTGGGATTTGAAACCACGGTTCCGACTGTGGCAGCTTCCTTACTGCAGGCAAAATCAGAAAATCTTAAAAATTATTCTGTATTATCTGCTCATAAAACCATGCCGGAAGCAATGAAAGCTCTGGGTAAAGGAGAAGTTGCCATTGATATCTTTATTTGTCCCGGTCATGTAAGTACAGTGATAGGTACTAAATTTTATTATTCCCTGGTAGAAGAGTATGGAATTGGCTGCGTAGTTTCAGGATTCGAATCCCTGGATATTTTACAGTCTATTTTAATGGGTATTAGACAAGTAGTCCATAAGGATCCGAGGGTAGATAATCAGTATACCAGGGCGGTAAAACCGGAAGGAAATCCCCGGGCCAGGGAAATCATATATGAAGTATTCGAGCCATCAGAGGCCGAATGGCGGGGATTGGGAGTGATACCGAACAGTGGATTGGCTATAAAAGAAGAATATTCTCCCTGGAATACAGAAAAAAAGTTTGAGGTAGAGGTTGAAGCTACTGTAGAACCCAAGGGGTGTATTTGTGGTCTCATTCTTCAGGGAAGAAAAATTCCTTCTCAATGTACTCATTTTGGCAAAAACTGTATTCCGGATAATCCCCTTGGTCCCTGTATGGTTTCCTCAGAAGGTACTTGTGCGGCATATTTTAAGTATAAGGTGCAGGTGGAAAAATCATGAGTGTTTTGGACAGAGATACTATACGGTTGGCTCATGGAGGCGGAGGAAGCCTCACTCAGGAATTAATACAGAATCTTTTTCTGCGGTATTTTGATAATGAATACTTGAAAAAGTTAAATGATAGTGCTATATTAGAGAGTTCGTTTTCACAATTTGCTTTTACCACAGATTCATTTGTTGTATCACCACTTTTTTTCCCCGGAGGTGATATTGGAAAATTATCTGTATGTGGAACAGTAAATGATTTATGTGTATCTGGAGCCAAACCTCTTTATTTAAGTATTGGTTTTATTATTGAAGAGGGATTTTCAATAAAGCAGTTAGAACGAATAGTCAGTTCAATAAAAGAAACTGCTCAGGAAGCCGGAGTGCTGGTAGTTGCAGGTGATACAAAAGTTGTTGAACGTGGAAAAGCAGATAGAGTATTTATTAATACCACGGGAATAGGAGGATTTAAGGATTCCCATTCACTCATCAGATCAAGAGCAAAACCCGGGGATCAGGTAATTATCAGTGGACCTATTGGTTCACATGGGATGGCAGTAATAACTTCCCGGCCAGGTTTTGGATTTCATACCAGGATACAATCAGATGTTGCTCCCCTGCAGGGATTGGTCAATACAATGCTGAAAGTAACAGATGAGATTCATGTTATGCGGGATGCCACCAGGGGAGGAGTCGCAACCGTAATCAATGAAATTGCCGATCAGTCAGGAGTTTCAATAGTATTGGAGGAGGAAAAGATTCCTATAAACGAAGACGTTCGGGGAGCCTGCGAGATTTTGGGATTCGATCCCCTTTACACTGCCAATGAAGGTGTTCTGGTGGCTTGTGTTGATAAACAATATTCACAGCAGGTAGTTAAAGCAATGCGTAAGGAGCGGTATGGCAAGAAAAGTGTTATTGCCGGAAAGGTAACAGCAGATGAACCAGGCAGAGTATCATTGAGAACTATTATTGGAAGCCATAGAGTGTTGGATATGCAGACAGGAGAACAGTTACCCCGGATATGTTGAGGATATAGGTGAAATGTTTTTTTTCTGCCTGGTTATGATATATAATTATTTATCTGGATTAATTTGTTTTAGGGTGTCGTAGGTTGATTGAAAAAAGTCTTCCCACCGGGAAGGTTTTTGATTATAATAGGATAGATACGTTTGAAAATCTTTTTTGGTGAAGTTGTATTTTTTAAAAATTTTATTGGCAGAATCGAGATATTCCGGGGATGGGGGGGGAAAATGTTCACTTAGTTTTATTAGTTCGGTATAAACTTTAATAAATTTTTGTTTATTTACAGGATCAACTTTACTTTTTTCTTTTGCACAGGCAAATAAAAATAAAAGAATACTTAGGATGATAATTTTTTTTGGATCTCTCATAATGGTTTTGTTTTTTTAATGTAAAAATATAACTTAAATTATATAAAGTCAAGTAATAAGTTAAGATATATGATAAATACTGTTTCAAAAGACGAGTGGGTAGATATGCATGTTCATACTACCGAATCTGATGGAATGCTGACTCCAACTCAGGTGGTTATGAAAGCCAAGCAGGCTGGATTGAAAGCCATTGGTATTGTTGATCATGATACTTTTGATGGATTGAAAGAAGCATATAAGGCAGGTAAACAGCAGGGAGTAGAGATAGTGCCCGGTATTGAATTGAGTAGTCAATGGAATGGCAAAGATATTCATATTATTGGGTATTATTGTTATGCTTCCCATCCTAAAATAGTTGATTATATTGAAAAATTCCTGAGGAAAAGATATAATAGAGCAAAAAAAATGGTGCAGATTTTAAATAGCATGGATATTAATATTGCCATGCAGGAGGTTGTTGCTGAAGCTAAAGGTACCTGTATAGGGAGGCCTCATATTGCGGCTGTACTTTTGGAAAAAGGATATGTGTATTCTTTTCAGGAAGCTTTTATAAAATTTATCGGTTATCATTCCAAGGCATATGTGGAAAAATATAAGATTAGTCCGAAATCTGCAATTGCTTTGATTTCAGAAGTAGGAGGATTGTCTTTTATTGCTCATCCCTCTAAAAATATAAGTATAGATAATCTATTTGATTTAGTTAAATGTGGATTGGATGGGATCGAAATAATTCATCCTCGCTTAGATGATAGAGATACCAGGAGATTACAGGAGTTTGCCAATAATTATGATTTATTAATAAGCGGCGGATCCGATTGTCACGGAAGATATGAAGATAATGTATTGATTGGAAAATTTCGGATTCCATATTCGGTTTTAGAAAAAATTAAAAAATATCATAGAGTGAAACATAAAAGTCATATGATTGATATTAACAAAGATAAATGAATAAGAAAATTAAAGATACTGCCTGGTATCATTTGAGAATTAAAGAGTGGCCGGTAGAAGAACGCCCCCGGGAAAAATTGCTCAAAACTGGAGCGCATGCCTTGACTAATTCAGAATTGGTTGCTCTTTTATTGGGTTCGGGAATCAATGGAGTAAGTGCAGTTGACCTGGCTAAACGGATGTTGGTGGAGTACGCTGATCTCTCAGGTCTTGCCTGTGCCAATGTTAAAGAACTGACCAGAATGAAGGGAGTGGGAGAGGCAAATTGTGCCCGATTATTAGCAGCTTTTGAAATCGGACGCAGAATTGAATCAGGTCCTTTGTCCAAGAAGTTAAAAATATGTTCCCCAGTAGATATTTTTAAAATATATGCTCCCTTATTAAGGGATAAGAGAATGGAAGTTTTTAAGGTTATCTTACTGAATAGTGGAAATAGAATTATCAGGGATGTTACCATAACTCAGGGTATCATTAATTCAAGTATTGTTCACCCCCGAGAGATATTCAAGCCTGCCATTGATTATTTAGCGGCAGGAATAATATTATTACATAATCATCCTTCAGGAGACAAGAAGCCCTCCCCGGAAGACAAAGAAGTTACGGAACAAATTTTTAAGGCGGGGGAAATGTTAAATATTCCGGTTTTAGATCATATAATTATCGCCAAAGACAGTTATTTTAGTTTTGTAGAAAACAGATTAATAATGAACAAAGATTAGGGAGCCATCATGTTATTGGTCGTTGATATCGGGAATACAGAGATCGTTATTGGTATCTATGATAACGATAATTTGAAAGGACATTGGCGGTTATCCAGCAGCCAACGAAAGACTATTGATGAATGCTGGGGACTTCTGCATATTTGGCTGAAAAGCGGAGGATTTACCAATAACGACATTAAAGGTATGGTAATATCTTCAGTTGTTCCTTATTACCAATATGTTTTTAAGGATATGGCAAAAAAGATTTTCAATATTGAACCGGTTATAATTTCCTCAAAACTGGATACAGGAATTAAAATTTTCTATGATTCTCCGGAAATGGTTGGTGCGGATAGAATTTGTAATGCAGTAGCCGGATATTTTTTATATGGCGGTCCTCTCATTGTGGTTGATTTCGGAACAGCCACTACGTTTGATGTGGTTTCAAAAAAAGGAGAGTATTTAGGGGGAGTTATTGCTCTGGGCTTAAAGGGCGCATCCCAACAACTTCATAAATTAGCTGCTAAACTACCCAGGGTTGAGTTAGAATATCCTGCAAGGGTAGTGGGATCTAATACAGAAAGTAGTATACAGTCTGGCATTATGTGGGGGACGGTCAGTTTAGTTGATGGGATGATAAAAAAAATTTTAGTTGAGAAGAAATGGGGGAAAGCACATTTGATTGCTACCGGAGGTATGGCCTCAGACATTGTGAAACATTCGGAGGCACTAAAAGAAGCTTCACCATTTCTTACTCTGGAAGGAATGAGAATTATTTATACAAGAATTATTGATAGTAGTGTTTAAAGGAGGAGGTATATGATTTCGAATAATTTAAATGATAATGTTTATACAATTATTGGCGCCTGCATGGAGGTTCATAAGTCTTTGGGGCCTGGATATCCAACCGAATATTATAAACGAGCACTGGAAGTTGAATTTGATTCCAGAAAATTAGCCTATGAGAATAAAAAGAAATTTCAGATTACTTATAAAGATGTCCTGGTAGGAACCCTTGAAGTTGATTTTCTTATTGAGGAAGAGGTTGTTATAATGGTTATTTGTCAGGATCAATTTTTGGATACTGAAATACAGCAGGTGCTCCGTTGCTTGCAATTAACCGAAAAACCAATGGGTTTATTAGTGAATTTTGGCGGAACAAAAATTCAGTATAAACGTATTATGCCTAGTCATAGAAATATTACCAATAAAACCATAAAGAGATATCCCTTAGAGCAAGGAAGAGGAAAAACCAGGGAAAATAATCCCATAGTTTAATATTAAACTGATAATGCGGAGCATTATTTATGAGAAAAGTTATAATCAGCTTTTTTTTAGTTTTCAGTATAATACCAATACAAAGCATTTCCGATACAACCTTACCCGAACCTACCAGGTATGCAGTAAATGATTTTGCCCAGGTGATTTCTTCTTATTATGAAAGAAAGATAAATAATTTGGCAGAGGAAGTCCTGCAGAAGAC
>CAZKMO010000120.1:0-10742 GCA_964554015.1 uncultured bacterium | reverse complement strand
GAAGATAATAAAATAGCCTGGTATGAAAATGATGGCAATGGTGGGTTTTCCAGCCAAAAGATTATCAGTACGGCAGTAGATGGAGCACAATCAATTTACGCAGCTGATTTGGATGGAGATGGGGATCAGGATGTGCTCTCTGCTTCCTCTGAAGATAATAAAATAGCCTGGTATGAAAATGATGGCAGTGGTGGATTTTCCAGCCAAAAGATTATCAGTACAGAAGCAGATGGAGCAAAGGCAGTTTATGCGATTGATTTGGATGGAGATGGGGATCAGGATGTACTTTCTGCTTCAGAGTTGGGCCACAAGATATCCTGGTATGAGAATGATGGTAGTAGTGGGTTTTCTAGTGAGATGGTCATAACAACAGAGGCATGGTTTGCAACATATGTTTATGCAGCTGATTTAGATGGCGATGGTGATCAGGACGTGCTTTCTGCTTCAGATGGAGAGGATGATGATAAGATAGCCTGGTATGAAAATGATGGAAGTGGTGGATTTTCCAATGAGAAGATTATCACTACAGAAGCAATCCATGTAGAATCTATTTACACAAATGATTTGGATGGCGATGCTGATCAGGATGTGCTTTCTGCTTCCTGGTTGGACGACAAGATAGCTTGGTATGAAAATAATGGCAGTGGTGGGTTTTCCAACCAGAAGATTATTTCTACCGAAGCAGATAATGTAATGTCTGTATATGCAGCAGATCTGGATGGGGATGGAGATCAGGATGTGCTCTCTGCTTCTTATTCTGACGACAAGATAGCCTGGTATGAAAATTTGACCAGTATTATTTACCAGGATGATTTTAACGATAATACTATCAGCGATACCACCTGGCAGGTCATGGAAACAGCCGGTACCAATGTGATAGAACAGAACCAGCGGCTGGAGATGGAAACTACGGAGATAGCAAATGCCCAGGTAAACAGCAGATTTTTGCTCCAGGGTGACTTTGATCTCAGAATAGACTTCAAGGTATGCCCCAATGAAGTGAACGGCAATGGATTGGGTATTACCGTGTTTGATGAGGATAACGGATATTCCATAAACCGACTTTACGATGGTGGTTGGTCCACCAGTGATGGTAAGAATGGCCACATGTACATGAGTAATTTTGATGGTGATTATTCCAGTGAAGGCAGATTATCCACCTCAGCCGATGACACCACCGGCACTCTCAGGCTGACCAGAACCGGCAGCACCATCACCAGCTATTTCCAGCGAGACCATCAATGGATCGAGCTTAAATCCAAGATCGGAAGCACGGAAGATCTATACCTTTCCCTCTACGTCATGGTGTACGGCACCTCGATGCCTCTAGAAGGCTGGGCGGATAATTTTACCATAACCAAGGGGACCCTGCTGTGGCCTGAGGTGGTTTCCCTGCCCGAATCACCTTCTCAGACGGTCAATGAATTGCTCCTTTTTCAGAACTATCCCAATCCCTTTAACGCCTTCACCCGGATCAGCTACTCGCTTCCCGCTTCCTCCCGGGTCAGGCTGACCATCTACAATCTAAAGGGAGAAGAGGTGGTTACCTTGTTTGAGGGACAGCAGGAATCGGGGAAACATACGGTTACATGGGATGCCTGCTACAGCAATGGTCATCCGGTGGCATCCGGGATTTATTTGTATCGGTTGAAGACGGATAATAATGTTACTACCCGAAAGCTGCTGCTGATGAAATAAATTGGGAAAAATATTTCTAGAAGAGAGATAGCAATAGTGCTACAATACTTTATATCATTAGACTGATTGTCTTAAACCAATCATTATTATAATAAATAGCCTGGATGTATAAATTCTTTTCTACTTATTCAGGCTATTATTATTTAAAAAAATGTTCTTTTAGAAAAAAATACAGGGTTTAAAATTTATAAAGGCTAAAGAAGAATAAATTATTATTATTTCTTAATTAGATTATTTAATATTAATATTACTCAAAAAATTGTTTTTTTAGATTGTTTGTTTACAGAGTTTTTTTTATATTTATTTCAAAATCAATATCGGGGCGTAGCGCAGTCCGGTCAGCGCGCATCGTTCGGGACGATGAGGTCGAGAGTTCAAATCTCTCCGCCCCGACGGAATTTTAATTTAATTCTCATACCTAAGTTAATGTGTGTTCTTATATGAGAAGAGGCGAGTGGTTTGTATAGTAATTCTAATCTAATACAATTAAATTCGAGTAAGTAACGAGGGAGAAAAATATTAATAAACCATCTTTATTCAATCCAAAGGAAACTTTCCGTACTTTACTTTTTCTTGGCAGTGTTTTATTAATAATTTTTTATTGTGTAGTATTATTTATTCCCTGGAAAATTACCAATTCCTTACAGCAGGTTTATGTAACTATAGAAAGGGGTATGACACCCTATGAAATTGCTTCCTTACTGAAAGATCAAGAAATTCTTAATAACAGACAAATTTTTGTGTTAGCAGCCCAGTTACTTGGTGTTTCCAGAAATTTGCAGGCCGGGAACTATAGCTTCAGAGGAAGAATATCCAATTATTCTGTTTTAAAAAAATTGTATGAAGGAGAGGTTACCACTAAAATGGTTACTATTCCGGAAGGATTAACTGCCCCCAGGATAGCAAATATATTAAAAACAGCAGTCAACATAGATTCTTCCCGATTTATGAGTTTAGTGCATAATCCTAAATTTTGTGATTCTCTGGGAATAAAAGCTCATTCCCTTGAAGGTTATTTATATCCAAATACCTATAAACTATATGAAGGTATTACTGCTGAAAAGGTTATAACTTATCTTATATATCATTTTAAAAATGAGTTTAATGATTCTCTTCTTCAAAGAGCCGAACAAATGAAAATGAGTGTACATGAAGTAGTAACCTTGGCTTCCATAGTACAGGGAGAAGTGATGGTGGAAGAAGAAGAACCCATAATTGCCGCTCTTTATCTGAACAGACTTAAAAGAGGAATGCGGCTTCAGGCAGATCCAACAATTCAATATATAATTAAGGACGGTCCCCGGCGTTTATTGGAAAGAGATCTTAAGATTGAATCTCCCTATAATACCTATCTTCACAGAGGATTACCACCTGGACCGGTCAACAATCCCGGAATTTCCTCAATTCGAGCAGTTTTATATCCTGCTGAGGTGGATTATTTATTTATGGTAGCGAATGGAGATGGTACTCATACTTTTTCCGAAACACTGCTGGAGCATAATAGAGCAAAAAAGAGATTTGACCGATATCGAAAAAAGATCTACGGAAACAATAATTGAATTAAGGATAGCTGTGAAAACCTCCTTAAATCTACTTGACAGTTTAAACAAAGCGCAACAGGAAGCAGTTAGAACTACTGATGGAGCTGTATTAGTGCTTGCCGGAGCAGGCAGCGGCAAAACCAGAGTAATTGCTCATAAAATTGCCTACCTTATTAAAAATAAATATGCTTATCCCTGGGAAATACTGGCAGTAACCTTTACCAATAAAGCAGCAGAGGAGATGAAAAATAGGGTTACTTCTTTTTTAAAGGATGATAATGGATTATGGATAGGAACTTTTCATTCTATTTTTGCCAGAATTTTAAGACTGGAAGCCAAACATATTAAATTCACTTCTGATTTTGTTATTTATGATACTGATGATAAAAAAAAGTTGATAAAAAATATAATGCAAGATTTAGTCCTGGACACCAATCAGTATTCCTTGGAGGCAATATGCGGAACGGTGAGCAAATTAAAAAATAAGCTTATAGGACATGAGGAATTTCAGAAATTGGTGAAAACACCTTTTGATCAGGTCCTCTTTCAAGTATTTGCTGAATATCAGAAGAGAATTAAGCAAAGTAATGCCTGTGATTTTGATGATTTGATTACTCTTCCCATAGAACTGTTTAGAAATAATCCACAGGTATTAAAAAAATACCAGAAAAAATTCAAATACATACTGGTTGATGAATATCAAGATACAAATTATGCTCAGTATAAGTTAATTCATTTTATCTCTGGTTTTTATAAGAATGTGTGTGTGGTGGGAGATGATGATCAATCCATTTATGGGTGGCGGGGTGCAGATATAAGGAATATATTAGAATTTGAAAAAAATTTCCCTGAAGCGAAGATTTTTCGATTAGAACAGAATTATCGTTCCACAAAAAATATTTTAAAAGCTGCCCATTCGGTGGTAAGGAATAATAAGGGCAGAAAAAGCAAGGAATTATGGAGCGAGAATGATCAGGGAGAGAAGTTAATGGTTTTAAATGTATACGATGAATATGATGAATCAGATAGGATGATTGAGAAACTTAAAGGAGAAGTATTTAAAAATAAAAGAAGTTTCAGTGATTTTGTTATTCTTTACCGTACCAACGCTCAATCCAGAGTTCTGGAAGAAGGATTACGACGTAATGGTATCTCTTATATTATTGTAGGCGGAGTGAAGTTTTATGAGCGTAAAGAGATTAAGGATATACTGGCTTATTTAAAAGTGATTTCAAATCTAAAAGATTCCTTAAGCTTATTGAGAATCATAAATTATCCCAACCGGGGAATTGGGAGTAAAACCATAGAGAAATTAAAAAAATGGGCTGCAACCCATAATATTTCCCTGTTTGAATCAATAGGGAAAGTTGATCAGATTGGGGAGATATCTGATTCCAGAAAAAAGATAATCAAGGATTTTTATCAATTAATCAATAAATACAGCAGCTTAAAAAAGGAAATTTCTCCTAATGAACTTACCCATGCTCTGGTGGATGAATCCGGTTTATTACTGAAATATAAAGGGGACTCCACTCCGGAAAGTCAGGAACGGGCCAATAATATTAAGGAGTTTTTAGCTGCAGTCAGTGATTATGCCTTTCAGCATGAAAATCCCACTTTAGCCTCATTTTTAGAAGAAGTATCTCTGATTACTGATATTGACACCTGGGATAGAACTGCTAATGCAGTGACTTTGATGACTTTGCATTCGGCCAAAGGACTTGAGTTTCCGGTTGTGTTTATAACCGGACTGGAACAGGGATTATTTCCTTTAGCCAGCTCTCTCGAGGATCAGAATAAATTGGAAGAAGAACGCAGACTTTTTTATGTAGGATTAACCCGGGCAAAGGAGAGAGTATATCTTATATGGGCGGATAACAGGCGTAGATTCAGAGACGTTGAGCCCCAGGAACCATCGATTTTTTTAAATGAGCTTGATCCTGCCGTAATTATTACAGATAGTTCAGGAACAAAGAAACGGTATGTCCAAAAAGCAGGAAAACCGGCTTACAGTTTTGATTCCCCCCTTACTTATGAGGATGTCTCTCAAGAAGAACCTTTATTGAAACCAGGTATTCTGGTGGAGCATGAAGTCTATGGACGAGGAAGAATAGTAAAGGTTTCGGGTAAAGGTAAAAGCCAGAAAGTAATTATTTCATTTAAAAACGGTGAGCAGAAAAAATTCCTCAGTAATTATGCTCGGTTTACTATTTTAACCGAATAGAAAATATAATTTTAATATATATTTTCAATCTATAATTTACAACATTCATCATTCCTGAAGGATTAATTTAAGAAAAAAGAAAAAAGAAAAAATAAAAAAGATAAAGGATAAAGGAAAAAGGAGAATGGAAAATGGAGGAAAGGAATACGGATTGTAAAAAAAAGAAAAACTATCAATATAGATATATACTTTTTTAGGTTATGACACTTATACCTTATACCCTATACCCTTCCATTCTCCCTTCTCCTTCTTCCATATTTTTAAATTATTTCTGCAATAAATTAATAAAATTATTATATTATATTTTTTTAATAAAAATAACTACCTGGTTTTTTTATGACTTTAACTATACTAGTAATTATTTTTACTGCAACCCTGATTCAATCAACCTTCGGTTTTGGAAGTGCATTAATTATAGTACCATTTTTAACTGTTCTGATGGGAATAAAGAGTGCAATACCGGTGGCAGCTTTGGTTGCAACTACCATTCATATATATATTCTTATTACAAAATGGCACAAGGTTCATTTCCCCTTAATCTGGAGGTTGGTTATTGCTTCTCTTCTCGGGATTCCACTGGGTGTGTATGTTCTCAGAGTGGGTAATGAAATTGTGTTGAAAATAATTTTAGGTCTTCTAATAATAATTTTTTCATTATACTTTCTTTTGAAACCAACATTACCTTTGCTTATCAATAAAAAATATGCCTACCTATATGGATTTTTTGCAGGTATTTTGGGAGGAGCATATAATATTAATGGCCCTCCCATAGTAATATATGGATCCATGTGTAGATGGAAACCTCAAGTTTTCCGAGCAACCCTGCAAGGATATTTTTTCCCCATAGGTTTGCTTTTACTTTTCAGCCATTATTCCGTTGGTCTTTGGACTGAACTTGTCAGACATACTTATTTTATTAATCTTCCTTTTGTTTTAGTTGCAGTATGGGCCGGGGGAAAACTCAATGCCAAAATTAGGGCAGAAAGGTTTCAGAAGTATATTTATCTTTTTTTAGTCTTAACCGGAATAGGCATAACTGTACAAGCACTGATTCAATTAGAACCTGGATATCAATAAAGGTAATAATAGTATTTTTTTCATATGGTAAGGATACAATTCATTGTGCCCAATTATACAAAAAATAGGTGTTAAACTTTATCTGAAATTTTTTCTAGTTTTTATCTTATTTCTCAGAGTAGGTGTGATATTATCCCAAGCAGTTTCAGATAAGCCGAGGATTATGATTGATCTGTCCAGCCCGCCCCTTGGGTCATTACATGCAACCTTGTTGGGTGTTAACAATCCCATGACCGATCTTCCTTTACGTACTGAATATAATAGCGGAGTATTCAGCAACCAGTTTTATGAGGCAGCGCAGAAGCTGGGGATAAAATGTTTCCGTTTCCCGGGGGGAAATAACAGCGGAAGTTATCACTGGCAGCTGGGCATTGGTTCTCCGGAAAACCGGCCTCCGGGCTTTAATGGATCGACAGGGGCTTCAGCTCCCGATTACTATGCCTTTGGATTTAGGGAATTTATGGATTTTGAGGAAGAAATCGGAGGGTGCAAACCCGTTATCTGCATTAATTTTGGAACTGGATCTGCCCGGGAAGCATCAGCCTGGGTGGAGTTTGCCAATAATTATCCGGGAACGGATCCCAATGGAGATGGCATTGACCAGGCTCAGATTCGAGCCGATTGGGGACATCCCCAGGTTTATGGTATCCGATTATGGGAAATTGGAAATGAATTAGGAGGAAAGTATAAGCATATGTTTTCCTGGCATTTCGGACAATTAGAGGGAGGTGGAGAAAATTATTCCAGAACTGTGACTAATTATATTTTTGGAGGATCTCAGTGGCAGTATTATGAGATGGAAACTCGCCAGGCAGGACAACGAGTTGTGAAGAACAATGACTGGACCCCCAAGGCCTGTCAGAGTAATGGGCAAAAACATCAAATATTTTATGTGAAATATCCACCCCTTGCTAAAGATTCACTGTATCTGGGAGTATGGCAAGACACCCTCACGGTTGATCAATGGCAGCTTACCGATAATCTGAAAAAACACACCGGAACGGATAAGGTGTTTACTCTGGATACCCTTACGGGAAGAATTGATTTCGGAGACGGCATTCAGGGAGCAATCCCTCCGGCTGGTTCTGAAATTAGGGTTATTTATAAATCATCTCATAAGGATGGACTGGTTGATTTTTATGAAATGATGAAAGCAGTAGATAATACAATTAATATTGGAGTACCTTTTCATGATGAAACCTTCTTTCAGGAAGTGAAAGAAGCAGGATTCTCTGAACTCCCCTTTGATTTTATAGTCGATCATAGGTATGAGCCAGGGAGAGCTGAACAATTGGAAAATGAACATTGGCAGTTAATGTGGACTGCTTTTAATCAGGAAACCCTCATGCATCAACACCGGGATAATCTTGATGTATGGTTTCAGGGAAAAAAGAAAATTAAGATTGGAGTAACGGAATATAATCTGGTGTATCACCTCTATGGCCGCGAGAGCAGCAATAATCCCTGGTACCAAGGAGATCAGTTAGATTATTTTGGCCGTTCTCTGGATAACGGTCTTTACCTGGCCGGCGCCTTTATGTCCTATGTGCGTTCAGCTGGACAGACGGGGCTAGAGGTTTTAAATGTTCATGCCCTGGTTCCAGACAGTAACGAAGCAGTGGCCGGCTGGCCCTTAACTTCTCTTATAGGGCCCTATCCTCATGATTATTTTAATCCCTCCGGATTGGTTTACAGTCTTTTTTCCCCAAGTAAGGGATATTTCATTTTGCAGCCTGAAATGAATTATATTCCCCAATACAGATTAAAACCCCCGGAAGGCAGAGAAAAGATTTTATCTCGAGTTACGGCAACCGATTCAGTTAATCTTTCCTATCTGGATGCTCTGGCCACTTGCTCGGAAAAAGGGGATACCATTTGTTTATTTGTATTAAACAGAGCTTCAGGATTAGTGGAAGCCAAAGAAGAATATTCGGATATCACGGCAGATATAGTTTTTCAGAATTGTTCTGATTTAACCAATCTCAAAGTTTTCGAATTAAATGCCGAGAATCTTTGGACTATCAATAGCCATTTTAATCCTGAAAAAGTTTCAACTGCTTTCATTTTAGAACAAACTTTTACAGATTCGCTTGTCTATACTTTTCCGGCTCACTCTCTGACCATGATTATGGGTACTGGTACTTCCAGTGAGCTTAGAGGAGACCAGCAAGGCCAACCATCTGATTCATTTGTTCTCTATCAGAATTATCCTAATCCCTTTAATGCTGTAACCACTATTAGCTATTATATTCCTTCTTGTACTCAGGTTACAATTTCTGTTTTTAATGTGTGGGGCAGGCAGGTTACAAACCCAGTTAATGAGAACCAAAAAAGGGGAAGTTATTCAGTTATATGGAATTCGGACAAGTTGAGTTCAGGATTATATTTTTTTCAGCTGAAAACCGACTATGGTTGCATTGTGCGTAAAGCATTGGTACTTAAATAAAAGTCTTTTAACTTGGTTTTGTGCTCTTGACATTTAATAAATAAATCCTTAAGATAGATAAATTTTCCAGTAATTCTTTCTGCACGATGAAATTCAAGGAGATGGAGAATAAACCGGAGTAGTAGTTTTATATGAGAACTATATGGTGAGGATATAAATGAAAATTATGAAGTTTGGCGGTTCATCCTTAAAATCCGCTGAAAGTATCAATCAGGTAGTGGAAGTTGTAAAAGCAGCCTATAAAAAAAATAAGAATATTACTATTATAGTATCGGCTGTTTATGGAGTAACCGAAATGTTAATAAAAATGAGTAAAACAGCGGAAAAAGGAAATGATAAATATAAGGATACAATTTACCAATTACATAAAATCCATCAGGATATTATTAGTAAGTTTTTATCTGGTTCTGCTTTAAAGACAGCGAGTAAAACCATAAATGGATGGATAGAAGAATTACAGGAAATACTTTACGGAATTTCTCTGATTAAGGAAGTCTCACCTCGTTCTCTTGACTTTATTATGAGTTTTGGTGAACGTTTTTCAGCCTTTAGTATGGCTGAGATTTTCAGGTCAATGGGTATCACTGCCCGGTATCTGGATGCTCGGGAGGTTATTATTACAGATGAGAATTTTAATGCTGCTATAATTAAAGCGTCGTTATCGGAGAAACTGGTCAAAGAATATTATAAAGAACATAAAGAGATGAAGGTGATAACCGGTTTCATCGGTTCCACCCCATCGGGAATTACCACCACCCTGGGCAGGGGGGGGTCCGATTTAACCGCTTCTTTCTTAGGTTCGGTACTAAATGCAGACGAAATTCAAATCTGGTCTGATACGGATGGGGTATTGAGCGCTGATCCTAAAAAAGTGCCCAAGGCCTTCAATCTAAAAGAATTAAGTTACGAAGAAGCCATGGAACTTTCCCATTTTGGGGCAAAGGTTTTATATCCTCCTACTTTGCAACCAGCCCGGGAAAAATCTATTCCCATTCGAGTATTGAATACCTTCAATCCTGATTTTACCGGAACCTTGATTTCCCTGCATCCGGAACAGCAGGGTAACAGGTATGCTAAGGGGATTACTTCCATTGACAATGTGTCCTTACTGACCATACAGGGCAGCGGTATGGTGGGAGTTACCGGAGTAGCAGCCAGAGTTTTCAGTGCCTTGGCCAAAGAAAAAATCAACATTATTTTAATCAGTCAGGCTTCCTCCGAACATTCTATTTGCCTGACCGTGAAACCGGAATTCGATACTCTGGCCAAAACTGCTATAGAAAGAGAATTTGAAAATGAAATTAAAAATAATATAGTGGATGAAGTTGTTATTGAACCTGAACTATCAGTCATTGCCATTGTGGGAGAAGGAATGAGAAAAACCCCGGGTATTTCAGGAAAGCTATTCCAAGCGCTGGGGGAAAAGAGAATTAACGTTAAGGCCATAGCTCAGGGATCATCCGAGTTGAATATATCGGTTGTGGTCTCCAAAAAGGATGAAATAAGAGCATTGCGGGCAATTCATGATGCTTTCTTTTCGGAGATAACCACTTTATATTTATTTTTGGTGGGAGTTGGATTAATCGGTTCAGAATTATTGAAACAAATCCGGAATAATTTTGACAATCTGTATAATAATAGAAATTTGGAATTAAAATGCATAAGTGTGGCCGACATCAAAAAGATGTTGATCAATCCAGAAGGGTTAAATTTGAATAATTGGAAACAGAAATTACAGTCAAGCAAAACCGTTGTT
>CAZKMO010000119.1:0-11064 GCA_964554015.1 uncultured bacterium | reverse complement strand
TATTTTTACTTAATGATTCAATCTGCTTATTAATTTAATAGTAGGATTTATCTTTACCTTGTTTTTTATAAAGTATGATTTCCCCAGTGTGGTAGTTGCCAGTATCGGAATACCGATTTTCTTTTATGGTACCATTATGTTAAGTACCAGCGTTTCCTTGTATATATTGCATGGTATCATTCTTTATGGTTTTATCGGTCTTCTTCTCTTATATGCAATTCTATCTTTTTTTGCTGAACCCCCTTCAGAAAAGGATTCCACCTATATACCACCCTATCTGGAAAGAGTCTACGAAAGAGAACGGATCAAAAGAGAATTGGAGATCGCCCGGGAAGTTCAGGCATCTTTTCTCCCTCGGGAAAAACCAAAGATACAGGGAATTGATGTGGCCTCCTTATGTCTGCCCGCCAGAGAGATCGGAGGAGATTATTATGATTTTATTGAAATAGGGAAGAAAAAATTGGGAGTAGCCATTGGTGATGTATCCGGCAAAGGGACGTCAGCTGCATTTTACATGACTCTTACCAAGGGATTCCTGAAATCACAGGCCAAATATGTTGACTCTCCCATGCAGGTTTTAAAAAATATGAATGAATTATTTTATGAAAATGTAGAACGCGGGGTTTTTATTAGCATGATTTATTCAATTTTTGATTTAGAAAAAAACCAAATGACCTTTTCCCGAGCGGGACATAATCCTATGATACTTCGTCGTTCGGGTGAAGGAAGAGCAGAAGAGATGTGTCCTGCCGGTATCGCCTTGGGTCTGGAAAAAGGGGAAATATTTTCCAGAACCATTGAACAAAAAACCATTCCCATTCATTCGGGGGATGTTTTCTTATTTTATACTGATGGTTTAAACGAAGCCTTAAATCCCTGTAATGAAGAATACGGAGAGACCAGACTCCGTTTAGCGGTAGAGAAAAACGGCCATCTTCCGGTAGAAATACTATTAGATAATATTGAAGAAGATATATATTATTTTACCGGAAGAGCACCTCAGTACGATGATATGACAGCAGTTGTCATTAAAATTAAATAATGTTAATAATGAAAAAAATAAAGATAAAATTTGTAATTTCAGTACTTTTGTTCATTACAGCTTTTGTTTTTGGAGCAGAATCTTTTTCCTCATATGGGCTGGACTTTTTTCTGGGGATATCCCCCATACGGGAGATGCTACTTTTTATGTCTATTGTATTCCTCTACCAGATTATAGTCAGAATCAGGTGGTTTGGAGAAATAAATCTTATGAGGAGATTGCAGTTTTTAGGATTGGGATTAATAATTATTTGGCTTTGGACTATTATTTCCGGATCCAATGTATTTTTTTCCAAGGTTATGCAAAAAGAGATTACTCCAATACTTATTCGTTCCCTTTCTGATCTGTTTGCGATAATTACTGTTTTCTGTTTTCTTTTTCTGGTGATTGCCATGCTTGTATTACTAAAGGAATTAATATTTATTCAGCAGCGTAAAAACACAGAAAGGAATTATAAAATTTTAATATTTTTGCTGTTTTTGGTTATATTTTCCTCAGTCTGGATGGAGGAGCTGTTGCCCGAACGAATTTCTTCCTGGGACGGCAGTCCCATTGATCCCCTGGGACCAATTTTATATACGCTGCTATTTTTATTCTTTTTTATTAATGGATTACGCTGTAAATGGATACATTATTTAAATAAAAGTCAAAAGTTATTGATTCTTTTGGTGGGATCATTTTTAATACCGGTAATAATAATTTCAATAATAGATATAACTCCGATTTTCCAACACTATGGCAGAGTTATTGGAAGTAGTGTAAAATTTATATCTTTATTTTTTGGAACCTATATTTCAATGTCCTTGATCGGTATACTCTTTCAGCTTCCCTCAGCCGGTATTATGGATCGGAGAATGAAGGATTTAAAACTTCTAAAAAATTTAAGTGCCTCCATTGGATCAGTTCTCGATATTGATGAATTACTAGCGAAATCCGCAGATCTAACCAAAAATATTATTAATGCGGACTTCATTTTAATGGAAATTAAAGAAAACGGTCAATATCATATTCAAGGATGGCATGGAATCAATAAAAAGAAAGCAGAGGATATACCCCCTGAATTCTTTTTCAAAATCAGGAGGGAATTAGAATATAATGAAAATTCCATTTTTATAAATGATTTCTCCCGTGATCAACGGGTAAAAGCAATCACCTATAAAGGAATGAGTATCGGATCGATGCTTGCTTCTTTTATCACTCTTAAGAATGAAAAACTGGGAGTTTTATATGCTTTCAGTAAAGAAAAGTTTGCTTTTATGGAAGATAGTTTAGGGATTTTTTGTTCGGTTGCAGATCAAGTAGCAGTTTCCTTGAAAAATCTTGAATTATTTAATATTACTTTGGAACAGCAAGTTTATAAAGAAGAACTCCGGGTTGCCCATGAAGCACAAATGCGTCTGTTACCCCATAAACTACTTCCGGGAAAAGAAATTGAAATCGAAGGCATGACTTCCACTGCCAATGAAGTCGGGGGAGATTTATATGATTATTACCTGGTGGGAGACAACAGACTTGATATTGTAATAGGTGATGTGTCTGGTAAAGGAGCTTTTGCAGCCTTTAATATGGCTGAACTTAAAGGGGTTATACAGGCTTTGGCTCCTCATTTAAAATCTCCCAAAGAGATTTTATCTGAAACCAATGAATTTATTCGCCGTAACTTTAAACCAGATATGTTTACTACTATGATATATGCAATATATCTTTTTAAAGAGAGAGAATTTCGTTTCGTTCGAGCCGGACATCCTCCTCTTTGTCATCTTAAGAAGAAGGGAATTAACTGGCTGGAACCAAAAGGATTGGGGCTGGGATTGACGGAGAAGGAAAAGTTCAATAATGCCCTGGCAGAGGAAAAAATTTTATTAGCAGCCGGAGAAGCTGTTTTTTTCCATACTGATGGGATTGAAGAAGCTCGAAATCAGCAGGAGGAAGAATTTGGAGAAGAATTACTTACCGAAACCTTAAAAGGCATTGATGTTATAAACACCGATGCCAGGAGAATCATTGAACAGGTATTTAACCGGGTTGATAGTTTTATTACCGGAACATCGGTTCATGATGATATGTCAATGGTGCTGTTAAAAATTAAGTAATTGTATTTGTAACATTTTGTAAAGAATTACATATAATAAGTAAGGAGTGTTTTATGAGTGAGTTTGAAGTTAAGAGAAAAGATATTGATGATATTTCAATTTTGTATTTAAAAGGCTATCTGGATGCACATACTGCCAGTGATTTTGAAAGTGCTTTAGATACGCTGGTATGTGAAGAAAGAGTAAGAATTATAGTAAATCTGTCTGAATTGGTATATATTAGCAGTGCAGGTTTGGGAGTTTTTATGGGATTTATCGAGGATATTCGTAAAAAAAATGGTGACATCAAAATGGCAGAACCCAGTAAAAAAGTAATGAGGGTTTTTGAGCTTTTAGGCTTCCAGGTATTATACCAAATTTTTGAAAATGAGCAGGAAGCAGTTGAAAAATATAATACCTCTAAGAAATAATTTATTTGTAATTTAAGGTGATTTTATGACCCATAAAGTAAAAAATTATAAGCTTAAAATACCCAGCGATACGGAGAATTTAGAAATTATTCGCAAATTTGTTGCCGGAATTGCTCGTAAAGTTGGTTTTAAAAACGATGATATACATAAAATAGAATTGGCAGTTGACGAAGCTTGTACTAATGTTATCCAACACGCCTATAAAAATCAGAAAAAACAATCCATAGACATTGCCATTAAACTTGATTTTCAAAAATTTTCTATTGTTATTACTGATAAAGGTGAAGGCTTTGATTTTCAAGAGATTGATATACCCCAAATGGATGAATATTTAGCTGAATTGCGGGTAGGAGGATTGGGAATATATCTTATGAAAACTTTAATGGATGAGGTTAATTATAAAAAAACAAATGGCAAGAATCAGGTACGTATGGTAAAGTATTTGTTAGACAAGGATAAAAAGAGTAAAAATAAGTAATGTCTTCCAGTTTAGATAAACATAAAAAAGATCAATCCCTGGATCAGAGATTACTAACCTTGTCCGCACTGTTTGAGATTAATCAAACCTTAAGTTCTTCCTTAAATATCAGATCGATTGTGGAAAATGTGCTCCGGATTCCCATGGGAAATCTATTAATAAAAAGAGGGATTGTTCTATTGAAAGATGAGGAAACAAAAGAATTTAAGGTTGAAGAACTTAAAGGACTCCCACGAGAAATTATGGGGAAGTTTCTTCAGATCGATGCCTCTATTGACCGGCCCACCTTTATCAGTGATTTAGACAAAAATATAGATTGGTCAATTTTTTTTCGTAAATTTCAGATTACCCTTATACTGCCCCTGGTGGTTAATGAGGGAATGATTGGATTAGTCGGTTTCGGCCAAAAGATTAATGGTAATACTTATGAACAAAATGAAATCGAATTTTTAAATTCTGTAGCCAATATTGCGGCCACAGCTGTGTATAATGGTTTGAGTGTGGCTAAAATAAAAAAAGTAAATATCAATCTGGATAAAAAAATTCAGCAACTGCATACCATATTTGATATAAGCCGGGAATTAAATATAACGCTTGACCAGAAAAAAATAGCCAGTCTTATGGGATTTGCAGTGATGGGGGAACTGTTGGTCAATAAGTATGTGGTATTTCTCAGAGAAAATAATACCATGAAGCCACTGGTTACCAAGGGATCCAGCCCCCTGCTGGAATCGGATCCGGAATTAATTGAAATAGAGAAATCGGTGAATCTGAATGAAACTGAGCGATTTCAGAAATATTTACAGCAAGGCTTTGCCTTAATCATTCCTCTGAGACTGAAAGAAGAAACCAGAGGAGTTATGATGCTGGGCGAAAAAATAGGAGACACGGAATTTACTCCCAGTGATATAGAATTTCTCACTACCCTGGGCAATCAGGCTATGACTACCCTGGAAAATGCTCGATTGTTTAAAGAAACTCTGGAAAAGCAACGTATGGAAGATGATCTCCGCATTGCCAAGAATATGCAGCAGAGATTACTCCCCTCAACCATTGAACAACCGGAAGGATATGAGATTAAGGGAATTAATATTCCCAGCCGTGAGGTCGGGGGTGATTATTATGATGTTATACAAATCGATAAACATAGTTACGGTATTGTCATTGCCGATGTTTCTGGTAAAGGAGCAGGTGCAGCTCTTTTAATGTCTAATTTACAAGCGGGATTACGCGCTCTGGTGGGCGGAGATCTCGGTCTGGCAGCTATCATCTCCCGATTGAACAGACTTATCTATGATAATACTGATCTTGAAAAATATATTACTTTTTTTTATGGCATTTTAAATACCAAAACACATACATTTACCTTTTGTAATGCCGGGCATAATCCACCCTATTTAATAAATGCAAAAGGGAGTATTCAGGAACTTAAAACGGGGGGGATAGTTTTGGGAATGATGCAGGATGCCGCCTATGAGACTGAAACTATAGAATTACACAAGGAAGATACAATAGTTATGTATACTGATGGTATTACCGAGGCCATGAATGCCCAGGAAGATGAATTCGGGGAATTGAGGTTACAGGAAATTATCAAAGAAAATAAAAAAGAATCTGCAGAGCATATCATAGAAGTGATTAGTTCCGATGTCAAAAATTATACTGGTAATACCTTACAAAGTGATGACATTACCATGGTAGTGGTTAAATTTAAAAAATAGTTGGAGTTCGCGTTCTAAGGAATCTAAGATGATGGCAAAGAACCTTGTACAGCCGTGGAACCTTATCTAAAAAATCTGATATGAGTACTGAGATATATTACTATTCAGGGACCGGAAATTCTTTGTATGTTGCGCGGGAATTACAGAGAAGAATTCCTGAATCAAATCTTATACCTATCGTCAGTCTGTTGTATAATGATAGGGTCAAAACAGGTACTGATACGATTGGTTTCGTTTTCCCAAATTTTTGTCTGACAATACCTATCCCCATGCATGAATTTCTAAAAAAGGTTGAACTCACTTCCGCCCAGTATCTCTTTGCAATATGTACACGAGGAGGTTCTCAGTCAGAAGCATTCGACTATACCAATATATTATTAAACAGGCTGGGGAAAAGATTACATGCTCAACTTGATATAAATATGCCTTGGAATTATCCATTTGGAAAGCTGAATCTTGTGGGTACCAATACTAAGGAACGCATACAGAACTTGGAGGCTGAGATGCACAACAAGCTCGATATATTTAGCCAATACATCCTTGCAAAGGAAGCGTATGTCGAAGAAAAGACCAATACAGATTTTAAAATTTTCCGTTGGCAAAAGGTATTGTTTTCACTTATTCCCAAATCTTTTAACTATGAATCGCATCGATATATGTATCAGAATTTGCTACGATTCTATATAGATTCAAACTGCAACGGTTGTGGCGTTTGCGAAAAAATTTGTCTCAGTCATAAGATAGAAATAGTTGATAAAAAACCGATGTGGAAAGAGGCGGTTAAATGCTATGCGTGTTTTGCATGTATTAATTTCTGTTCGCAGCAGGCAATTCAAATAAAATCGAGAATTCCGCTTGTACAATCATGTACTGACATAAATGGAAGATATCATCACAAATTAATAACTTACCAAGACATTGCTAAACAGCGATGAATGACTATTCTGAATATCGGGAAGTATTGGGTGGAAATTAAAAATGCACACAGGTCAAGTTCATTAGAAAAGCGTATGTTACTCAGCAAGGGCATGTCTCAACAGTCTATCAGTTGGTTTATCGGGCATACTGTATAAACAAAAGTACCTTTTATTGAGTTTAATTTAGTAGGTTCGGTAGCGGGTGAAACCATAGTTTTATGTTAATAACCTAAAACAAAACTTATCTATAATAATCCATTAATAAAATTTAATATAAAATTATCTGATTAATTAGTTAGTTTTAGTACACACACTCTCTTTACATTAATCAAATGGTTTTGTGAAGTTTTCTTATTTTAAGATCATCCTAGTTAGATTTAAAAAAAATACTTGCTTCTCCGGGTTAATTTTTGTAGATTTTAAAGGATAATACGCAATAATTTACGCTAGGAGCCTATGTTTTCTAAGGTAATAAGCGGTGCCGTTTTAGGGATTAACGGTTATTTGATTGAACTGGAATCCCATCTCGAAGGTGGATTACCTTCTTTTTCCACGGTAGGACTTCCTGAAGGTGCGGTTAAAGAGTCCAAAGAAAGGGTTAATGCTGCCATAAAAAATTCTGACTTCTGGTTCCCCCGGAAGAGAATCACGGTCAATTTAGCACCTGCTGATGTAAAAAAAGAAGGCTCGGCCTTTGATTTACCCATGGCTATCGGCATAATGACAGCCAGCGGACAGATTGATCAGAGGAACCTGGAAGGCACAGCCATACTAGGTGAACTTGCCCTGGATGGAAAGGTAAGAGCAATCAGGGGAGGGCTCCCTATATGTTTAGCTTTAAGGGATAATAACATTAAAAGAATCATTGTTCCACAGCATAATGCCAAGGAAGCAGCCATGGCGCAACACATGGATGTATACCCGGTTACAACCCTTAAAGAAGCAGTAGCCATAATAGAAAACAGCACTGATAAAAAGCCCTTTACGATTGATATAAAAGATGTATTTTGGCAAAACGGAGAATATCTAGTAGATTTCTGGGATGTCAAAGGGCAGCAGCAGGTAAAGAAAGCACTGGAAGTTGCCGCAGCAGGGGGGCATAATGTAATTATGATAGGTCCTCCTGGTTCGGGAAAAACCATGCTGGCCAAGCGCTTTCCCACTATCCTCCCAGAACTTACCCTGGAAGAAGCTTTGGAGACCACTAAAATTCATTCCGTAGCAGGGATTTTACCTACGGACAGAGCCTTAATTATTACCCGCCCCTTCCGGTCCCCTCACCATACCATTTCCGATGCAGGATTAATCGGCGGAGGTCGTATACCCAAACCGGGGGAAGTCAGTCTTGCTCATCATGGCGTATTATTTTTAGATGAACTTCCTGAGTTCAAAAAAAATGTACTTGAAGTTATGCGTCAGCCCATGGAAGATGGATTAGTCACCATATCCAGGGCAACCTTATCCCTAACCTATCCGGCCAATTTTATGCTAGTGGCAGCTATGAATCCCTGTCCCTGCGGATATTTCACTGATCCTGTCCATGAATGTCATTGTACCATTCCCCAGATCCAGCGTTATCGATCTAAAATTTCCGGTCCCCTGTTTGACCGCATCGATATTCACATAGAAGTACCGGCCGTAAAATATAAAGAACTCTCCAGTGAGTCCAAAGGTGAGTATTCCCAACAGATACGCAGCAGAGTCAATAAAGCCAGAAATATCCAGTCAGATAGATTTAAAGATTTAAAAAATGTCTTTTGCAATGCCCATATGGGGTCCAAGGAAATCAGAAAATTTTGTAAAATTGATGAAGAGGGAAACAGACTATTAAAAAAAGCCATCACCCGGTTTGGCTTATCTGCTCGGGCATATGACAGGATATTAAAGGTGGCCCGCACTATCGCAGATCTGGAAGGTTCGTCCCCCATTCAGTCCCGCTTTATCAGCGAGGCTATTCAGTACCGGAGCCTGGATCGGGATTTTACTACCATGGTTTGACCATGATTATCTTGATTGACCTTGATTATCTTGATTTTCATGATTACTATGATTACCTTGATTATCTTGATTTTCATGATTACTATGATTACCTTGATTAGCAGGAATATCTTGATCACTATTATTTTCATTTGATTCATTGTTTTGATTGGAAATCTTTTAATCTAGAGAATTAGTGAATATTGGAAAGGTAGAATATTGAATTACTACAGTTCTCTTTATATTCCCTTATTCCATTCTTCCACCATTCCATTTATCCATTCTCTTTGATTGTTATTCTTTGATCTTAAATCTTTAAAAGGATTTTTTTAGATTTTCATATTTTTATTTGTATAAAATATGCTTATTTTAATTATTGTATGATTTATTTAAAAAGGAAAATCAGATGAATTCTTTAAAATTTTCTCGTCGAGCTAAAATTGTGTGTACCTTGGGGCCCAGTACAAATACCCATGAAAAAATAGCAGCTCTGGCAAAGGCGGGTATGGATGTAGCTAGATTGAATTTTTCCCATGGAATCCATAGCGAGCATGAAAATAAAATTAAAATTATCCGTCAAGTATCCAAAGAATTAAATAAACCCATCGCTATTTTGCAAGATCTGCAAGGACCAAAAATTCGAGTGCAATCTTTTTCCCAGGGGTCAGTGTATTTGAAATCCGGGGATGATTTTATTTTAACTACCCGGGATGTAACAGGTGACGAAAAAAGAGTCTCTGTTTCCTATAAGTCTTTCAACCAGGATGTTAAGATTGGGGATATAGTTTTATTAAATGATGGACTTATTCGGCTTAAGGTTAAAAAGATTATAGGGAAGGATGTCCATTTCAGGGTTATATATGGAGGAAAATTATCAAATCATAAAGGAATTAATCTACCGGGCCAGGCCGTATCCGTAAAAGCCTTTACCCAAAAGGATAAAGATGATTTGGAATTCGGATTGGCAAAAGAAGTAGATTATATTGCGCTTTCATTTGTTCAACAACCACAGGATATAAAGGAAGTCAAATCACTTATTGCAAAGCAGAAAATGAATATCCCGGTAGTGGCAAAAATTGAAAAACCGCAAGCCGTGGAAACTATTGATGAAATTGTGGAGATTGCGGATGCAATCATGATAGCCAGAGGTGACTTGGGGGTGGAGGTAAACCCGGAGGAAGTTCCGGCAATACAGAAACAAATTATTTCTCTCTGTAATCAAAAAGGGGTGCCGGTTATCACTGCTACTCAAATGCTGGATTCCATGATCCATAATCCCCGCCCTACCCGGGCGGAGGCTTCCGATGTGGCGAATGCAATTCTGGATGGAACCGATGCCGTAATGCTCTCCGGAGAAACTGCGGCCGGACAGTATCCGGTTGAGTCAGTAAAAATGATGCATCGCATAATATGCTTAATAGAGAAGGAATATTTGGGAAAAATGCATGTTACCAAACGAAAACCCGGAGTTACATATTCAACCGCCCAGGCTCTGGGATGGTGCGCTGGCCAGGCAGCTGATTTAATCAATGCCGCCTCCATTGTATGTTTAACCCAATCTGGCTCGACAGCTAAAATGATTGCCCGTTTTAGGCCGGATGAACCTATTATAGCCATATCACCTTCAGAGAGTACAGTAAGGCGTATGTCTTTGTATTGGGGAATCCGGGGTTATATTTTTAAAAAATTTAAAGATAATTTTGATGATGCAGTGGAAGATGTAAAGAATTTTCTGAAAGAAAAAAAATTTGTCACTGCAGGCGATACCATAATTCTGACAGCCGGATTACCTTTTTATTTGCATGATATTACCAATATGATACGTATCGAAGAGATAAAGTAAAACTGTGTCCCTTATTCATTATTTATCCATAAAATTTTTTAGCTGATCAACCCAGAGTGCGGGTAAAATCCCGGGTATATATTGTAGGTGCTAAGATTAATAAAACAATACCTGAACACACCTGGTAATTTAATCAGCTCCTAAGCCAGGGGGATTTCAAACAGTTACTGCTTTGGGGAAACGATTAGAAAGGAGGTATCATGCCGCAGCTGGTCAAAGGGGGGAAAAATGCTTTTGCCTGGTCAGTAGCAGATGTAGAGGGAAGAATCGTTATTCCTCCGGATGCATTTACCGAATATCATTTCCGAAATGGGGAAAAAGCAATCTTAATGTCCGGCAGTAAAAAGTCCGGAGGATTTGGCCTCACTACAAGAACTTTAATAAAAGGATCCCCCATTTCAGAATTTCTTCGTGCCTGTCCCCAACTGGCTGAATATACCATCCCCCAGGGAAAAGCGGTTAAACTGAAATCTAAGATTTACTGCTGGGTTCTGATAGACAATAAAACCATAAAAGTTCCCGGGGAGACATTACAGAGGTACGGGATCAAAAAAGGAGATTATCTTCTTGTGGTCAGAGGCAG